>DVDV01000408.1 GCA_015296075.1 Leptolyngbyaceae cyanobacterium M33_DOE_097
AAACATTTGTACTGTAGCCAGAGTGTCTAAAGACTTGTGCACTCAATGTTATAAACGGCAGAATGCGGGTTTCAGCCATTCATAAACGTTAAAACCGGACGTTTTTATGAGAATCATTCTCATATCGAGAATTGCTGCTTCGCTAGGGCTGCTCTAGCGCCCCTCCTAAATATGGTGTATTTTTTGAATTAGTTCAAACTCCAGTTTCAGGTAAACCTGCTGATTATCTGGCACGCGATTCAGGAAGACCTGCAGCCCTTTCAGATCTCCATTCAGCAGCTACTCAACTCTCAGAAATAACTAAGCTTTTGCTAGAGATTGCTTGAGCGCACAGGCTAACTAAATCCCTAACTCGTCGAGTGAGAGGGGTGGCAGGTCAGGCGGTAGAACGGAGCGTTCGAGGCTGGCTTTATGACTTTCGCGTTGGGTTGCCATTTCAACCGAGATCGCCTCAAACCGAATCTCTAAACTGCCAAAGGGCACGCGCAGGGGCGCTACCACCTCTAAATCACCCTGTCCATTGGGAATCAGGTCAGTTAGCCAACGCGGTGGGTCGAGCAGCGATCGCGTTTCGCAGTCTGTAATCCACAGCTTGATGTAGATCTTGGGCTGCAAATTGGGGATGCGCACACGCAGATTAATCGTGTTTCCGGCGATCAGTTCGTTCGTGCCAATCCACAAATCAGGAGTCGGAACTGGCTCATCCTCAGACAACAACAGCGGATTGGTTTGAGTTTCGGTTGCGGTTTGAGTTGTGGATCGGGTGGGCAATGGTTCGTCGTCATCCACCACAATTTCTTGACTGAGGTAATCTGGCTCACCGCTCAGCAACGCAGCCTCCTCTGCGATCGCCCCAAACGGATTTTCAGCTTGAGGAATGGTTGGTTGAGCTGACTGGCTGCTGGTTGCCAAACTGCTTAAACGGTCAAAGAACCGATCTTGTAAGCGTAAGGCTTGAAACGCCATGTGATCAGGTGATGGCAGGTCGATCGCGGCTGGTTCGCTCACCTCAGACTTGGCTTCTGACGTAGTTTCCACAGGTGGCGCGAGGGGTTGCTCTGCCACATCTTCGATGGGAGCGTCAGAAACACCCGGAGCTGATTGCTCCAGATCCGGATCCGGATCTAAAGGCGTTTCGAGCAGACTATCTGGCGTTGAAGTCGGCTCTGTTACTGGGGTTGGAGTCGCTGGTTCAACCTCAACTGCGGGCGGCTTGCGGAGTACAAAACCTGGCAACTCCAGCGATCGCTTTTTGGGCGTGTCCGCCGCTGGGGTATAAAGCTGAGGCGGCAGCGGTTGCCCAGCCAGAGAGAAGGATTTGGGTTTGGCAGGCTCAACCTCGACAGGTTGCTCTGCTTCCAGGAACGACAGCTCAAGGGTTGCCTCTTCTGCGCGATCGCCCGTTTGAGAAAGCGTTTGACCCGTTTTTGCTGCAAATGGCGTGCCTAATCGCAAAAAGGACAGATCAACCGAATTATCTTTGGCAATCTGAGCCGATAAGCGGCTGGGTAAATCATCACGTTCGTCAGCTGCCGCCTGTTTGGCGATCACCTTGCTGAGGCGCGTCAGATGATTGGTGAGTTCCCCTAAATTAACGGTGACTGTAAAGGGCTGAGTGGTGATGACACGGCTCTGGTCGGGGGCAGTGGCAGGTGCGCCTAAAAGTAGAACTTCACCGATCACCAGGTGAGTCGCCAGCTTGTCAGGCAACGTTGCTGTGAAAGAAAAAGCAGCCGGAAATTCTGTACCCGTTAAGGCAACGCGATCGCTCACCAACACTTGCAACGTTTGGGGATCCCGCAGAGTCAGCTCAACCGCTTCTAAAATCTGCTCAGTGGCCTCATTCAGCGCGGAAACTTCGGCTTCCCAAGGATCGGGGACTGGGTCTACCAAGGTTGAGCCATTTTCTTCGCTGGCTGTTTCGGGTGGAGAGGGGAGTGTGGCGGTGATATGACCCGCGATCGCGAGGGGTTGATTAGGTTGTGTCACCAATGCAATGTCTGCCAGCTCTAGACGACAGGTCGCGTGGGCAGGCAAAACCAGCGTAGGTGATGCTTGGCGCTCAGGGGCGATCGTGATGGATTCGGCAGAGACAGAGGGAGCTGGTTGAGGCTGCGCTGAGGTCGGCAGATTCAGATCGCGCACCAGATCATTGACCAACTCATCTGACATCTGCTCGGTGAGTTGTAGCAACCGCTCTAAAGGCGCGTTAAGAAAGGGATTAGTGGGGGTTGAGGGATTGACAGGAGTTTGGGGAGAGGGGACGGTTGATTCTACGGTGGGGGTGGGTGCCGTAGCGGTTGGATGCGTCCATTCGGGTTCCCAATCTTCGGGGTGGCAGTCGCCCACTAAAACGTGTAACTGTACCGTGTAACGCCAGCTTGGGTCTGCTTCTGTGGCGGTGCATTCTAACTCCCACTGACCCGGTTGCAAGTGCGTAAACGGAATCACAACAATTAAGCCATCGCTGTTGGTGTGTCCGGTGCGGGTCTGTACCCGCCGCTTGGGGGGATGTTCTTCGGTGGCGAGATGGGCGATATGAATCGCGATGTCGGTGTCAGTCTTATTAGAACGGGCAATGATGCGATAACGCCCCTCCAAAATTTCGACATCGGGGGTATCGAGCGGCAACCAGGAGCGATCGCCCTCCTTTTGTAGTAGAAATTCCCAATCAACCATCACAACCCCGCCTCTGCTGCTAGCTTGATTATCGCAACCCTAGATTTAGCGTTTTCTGAAAGTAAAACTAATATTCATTCAGAAGCAATAACTAAATATAGTGGATGAATCCAATCGCGTCACATCCTACCTCAATCTCCGCTCACATGCACAACGAGTTCGCGCTGTGAACCCCGCTCTCGATGCTCCCAGATGTAAATACCTTGCCAAATGCCTAACAAGAGTTGCCCCCGACCAATCGGAATCTGCTCAGAGGTGCTGGTTAACGCCGTGCGAATGTGAGCGGGCATATCGTCTGGCCCTTCGGTACTGTGGACGTAGTTTTCCCACTCTGGCACGAGCTTGGCAAAGAAATTGTTTAAGTCAACCAAAACATCTGGGTCAGCATTTTCTTGAATTAAAAGGCTGGCAGACGTATGGCGTAAAAACAAGTGACACAACCCTGTTTTAATACCCGAACTACTCACCACAGTTTGCACGTGGTTTGTGACCGTGCAGAGGGACTTTCCCTGTGTTGGAATCCGAAGGATTTGCTGAAATTGAGCCATGATTACACTTCGCTGTCGTCTATTCTTTCCTCAATTACCAGCTTAATCGCTTGCTTGTTGACTGAGAGAAAGCTCTCGCTTGCCAGCATCATGCCATCGGCACTATAAATCACGGCATTTGTAACAGAAATAAACATGTTGCCGCCATTTAAAAAATCAGACAGACGGGCATTGTAACCCCCTGCCGGAATCGAAACCTCACCTTGAATTTCCCACTGGTCGGTGGTGTAGATTTTGACGCGGTGTTTTTCACGCTGTGTGGCCCGTCCGCCTGGAAGATTGATATCCATATTGATAGTTCCCGCAAGTGAAGGGCGAGATTGGAGTTTGCGATCGCCCCATAATTCGCTATGTTATGCCCTCTGTAGAAAATTGATCATCTCTGCCGCGATCAGCCCTGCGAGTCGCCCCATCAAGGCTTTGCAATTAGTAACACTCCTTTAGCAACGTGAAAGTGTACCCGCGCTGGGTACTGTGTTTGCTGACCGACCCAAGCCACAATCGGGGCATCGCTGCAAGATGCGTCACAACACTCACTCGAAAATCCTTACCCTTTTAAAGCTGAAATCATGGAAATCACTACTTTCGAGCTATTAGTCAAACCGATCGCCCCTCCGGCTCCGGGAAATCCGGCAATTACGGCAGTGGCTCGGCGGGTCGTGCAAGGCTATTTCTTGACGCTCACCAATTTAGAAGACCGCACCCTGCGCTATCGCCTCGACTTTACCCAAAGCATTCCCAACCCGGCGAATCCTGAGCGTAGCCTGCAAGATAATGCTGACCTGGTTGTAGACATCGCTGGCGTGAATCAAGTGATTCCGCTGCAACAATCTGGCAATCGCTTTTTTGCCCGGTTTGATGTGCCTGCTGGTCAAACGGCCTCGGCCCAGTTGTTGCCCCGCTTGACTCCAGCCCGTTTAACCAACCCAACCCCTGATCTAGAAATTCGTGGGTTTGTCTCGCTGGCCTTGCCTGCCCTCCCAGCGGGTACAACGGGCATTCTTCGGTTTATTCGTGTGCCCCAAAGTGAGACTCCGGTGAGAGTGCTGCTCAACCCTGAAACGCGGGGAACCTTTCTGCCAAGCGATTTTCCAACAGCGACAACAGGCGATTTTGACCAGATCAACTACGCAATGGCGATCGCGACTGGGCAAGCCCTGAATGAAGTGGAGCCAGAGCCGGGTGGGTTCATCCTGATTCCGCCTGTGCTGAGCAACGTGCTGCAATCGATTGACGTGTTTGAGCCACGCTTTACAAACGCGACGGATTTAGAGAAGGCGCAGGCGATCGTCGAGCTGTTTGCCCAGCTCAATCCCAGCTCAGAAAATCTGCAAAGTCTGAGTGACCTGTTTTCAAAGCTAGAGATTCCAGTGCGGGTTTCTCCGGTTTGCTAAGTCTGGTGCGTCTCCTGTGTTGGTTGGCTGCCTACTAGCAGGAGTGTGACATTGACGACGTGTGACACTCCTGCTTTTTTTACATGCCTTCCTTCTTCCCTCTAAGAACACTGATACAACCGATGCGGAATGCCACGACGAAAGTGTTGCTTAACCGTCGATGTGCAGGTCAGACTCGCCCCATCACCTCCTGGCAGGGTCAGCGTCTCAGGAAAAAAGGCTCGCGGGGCATCGGGGGCAATTAGCCAGAGTCTCAAAGGAGCAGCATATGGCTGTTGAAGTTGAGCCAGGGTAGACCAGGTACGCCCTTCTGGCAGACGGGGAATAAAGAAGATTTGGCTTTGGGCATCGGGTTGCGATCGCTCCATCTCTTCCAGCGTGAGAAATACGCTCATCCCCAGCGCCACATCTTGCCAATTGCGGTTGATGACACCGATCAGGTTAGGAGTCTCTGCGATCGCCCTGACATCCTGCGCCACCACATCGGGATAATAGGGCTTTTGAAATACGAAATCATTCACCACGAGCGCGCTGCTAAACGTTGCCACGCTGAGAACAACCAGCCCAAACCGATAATTCTTCCAGAGGGGGTGCAGCGATTCACTGCTAACAGCTAGCCCCACACCCACCAAAGCACACACCGCTGGAAAGTAGATGAAGTTGTAGCGCGGCACCAAGGTCAAATCCTTGCCCAGCACGTAAATGACAACAAAAAACTCGGCCAGAACGACGAGCAAGTAAAGTCCTAACAGACGAATTCCCGGTTGGACGAGGGGGGCATGGCGCAGACGACGCAGGCGTTTGACAAGTAAGGTCAACACCCAGCCAAAAAACGCCAGCATGATGCCCCCAAAGACGAGCTTGAGCCAGAGCGGTTGTTCTTCAACGGGTAGGGTAATGAACATTGCCACCCACCCCACCGGAAGCTGATAGAGCGGGGCAATCCCCTGTGCCCATTTGGGGCCAGTTGGTAGCATCCAGTCGGTTTCGGGGCGAGTGATATGGCTGATGAATGTGGCAAGCCAGGGCAGATAGGCCAGACAGACTGCAGCTGTGAGCAAAGCCAGTTGGCGGAGTTGCACCAGGAGGTATTTCGGTGTTTTGTGAAGTGCAGCAGGATCAAACCCTGCCGGAAACCACCAGAGCGCTAGGGTCACGGCTACAACTTGGGCCGCAAAAGCGAGCAAAAAGAAATAGTGAACGTAAAAACCAAGACTGTTGATGGCAATCCAACTGAGCCAGTACGCCCAACGCACCTGCCCGTTTTGCAGGTCACGGTAGAGGTGGTAGGTTGCCAACAGCGCCAGGGTAATCAACACCATTGGTAGCGTGTAGTGGCGGGCTTCTTGGGAGAGATAAACCGCAAACGGCGACACCGCCATAAACGCAGCCCCAAACCACCCGGCTCGGCGCGAAAACAGGCTACGGTTCAGCAGAAAAACCGCCGCGATCGCCATACAGCCCCAAAACACCGCAAACGCTCGTAGTTTCCAAAGGTAGGACAGAGGCAAAAAATTGAGTGCGTGCGCCCAACCGTGTAACCAGCAAAAAAAGAGCGGTGGATGCACCGATTGCGTTGAAACAGTTTCAACAATCTGCGCACAAGTGGCTGACGGATTCAGGCTAAAGATTTGGCGCACAGTCGTGAGCGGAAAGACTTGCCCCTGGGGGATGTCTAAATAGTTGCGGCCCAGCCCAAACAGGGAGCTGATCACCTCATCCAGCCAGATCGGTTTTAAGTCGAGCTGCCACAACCGCAACAGTAACCCAATCAAAATAATGCCAGGTAGCACCCACCAGAACCGCGATCGCTTGCTCATCCGCCGATCCCCGTGGTAGCGGGGTGAAAGTAAAAGGAAAGCCCCAAGACGGCGTAAGCTGCCAACAGCAGAGTGCCTTCGAGCCAGTTTGAGCGACCATCTGAACTGATCGAGTTGGCAATTAGGACAGCGACCGCCACAGCGACTAACTCAAACGGGTTGAAGTCTAAGTCCATTGGTTGATGCCAAATCCATCCCATAATGACCAGCACCGGCGCGACGAATAGGGCAATTTGCAGACTTGACCCCAGTGCAACTGAAACCGAGAGATCCATTTTATTCTTCATAGCGACGGTAACAGCGGTGGCGTGTTCAGCGGCATTACCGACTACAGGCAACAAAATTACGCCCACAAACAGCGGCGTTAAGCCGAGTTTTTGCGTAGCTTCTTCGAGCGACTCGACCAACAGTTCTGACGCGATCGCCACAAAAATAGTTGCAGCCAGCAAAACCCCAACCCAGAGCCAGATTTTTGGCTTTTCTGGGTCGCTCTCACCCGCTAGATTAGCGTTGGCCAGAGTTTGCAACTGATCCGGTTCGCTATCACCCGCACCCGCCTCATATAAATAGCTATGGGTTCGCATTGAAAATAGCAATGTCAACCCATAAACCAGAATCAGAACGATCGCAACCGCCACCGATAACTCTTGCTGGATCCCCTGATTGATGCCCGTTGAGGTGTAGTTCATCGCGGTGGGCAGCAAAATGGCAATCACAGCCAGATTCATGGATGAGGCGTTAACCCGCGCAACAACGGGCTGAAACTCTTGCTCTTTAAAGCGCAACCCGCCCAGGAACATGGCTAGCCCCATCACCAGCAGCAAGTTGCTCACAATAGAGCCAGTAATGCTGGCTTTGACCACATCGATCAGTCCCGCGTGAAGGGCAACCAGCGCAATGATCAACTCCGTCGCGTTACCAAAGGTTGCATTTAACAAGCCCCCCAACGACGGCCCCACGACCAGCGCAATCTCTTCTGTGGCAGTGCCCATCCACGCCGCCAGGGGAATAATCGCCAGGGCTGAGGTGATGAAGATCGGCAGTGCGCCCCAATGCAGAAAGTGAGCCGCGATCGCAATCGGGATAAAAACCAGAAAGCCAATGAAAATAAGATTTCGGAGCATAGGTTGTTGAGCTGGGGACAGTGGAACCAGAAGACGGATGAATCAAGCGATCGTTTCTACAATGAGTGCCCCGCTTTGTAAAGTGCCTCTAATAGAAACGAATCAGGAGAGTTGCCCCATCCGAGGTTAAAGCCGATGATTCAAACATGGTAAGCCGGACCATCATCCTTTTAGTTGTGCTGATTTGAATCAAGCTGCCGTGAATATTTCAAGATGTTACAGCCTTTTGCAAAAAATAAAGAGTGTCGTGATCCCCTTAACGATTGCGGGGGGATCGACCATTTTACGATTGAATTTGGAAGCGTGAATCCTTAAATTCTGCTGTATTGCAGAGCAGGACACGGATTTCTCTCGCTATGATCAAAAGCGCTGTTCCCGACTGTTGTTGCGAAAATCCAGTGGGTGACCAGGTGAGAACCGGGTTTGCTGAGTGTGAATGCCGTTGTGAGTGGTCTGCTTGCAACCGTTAGGTGCTGTAGCGGAGTGAGCTAGATCGCGGTTATATCCCATGATTTCTAGCAATTGAACTGTTGTTATTGAGTTTTAAACCACTTCTATGACCTCTTCTTCTGACGTTCGGATGCCGAATGCTGCGATCGCCCATTCTGCGCAGGAAATCTCTCAACCAGAGGCGTTGAGGGTAGCGCAGGGTGTCTATGTCACAATTCACGGACACTTTTACCAACCCCCCCGCGAAAATCCTTATCTCAACGCGATCGAGCGGCAGCCCAGTGCCAGTCCTTTCCACGATTGGAATGAGCGGATTCATTACGAGTGTTACCGTCCCAATGCGTTTGCGCGGCTGCTCAACGAGCAAGAAGAAGTGATTGGGATCGTCAATAATTACGAGTACCTCAGCTTTAATATCGGCCCGACCTTGATGAGCTGGCTAGAACGCCACGATGTTGAGACTTATCAGCGCATTCTGGAAGCCGATCGCAAGAGCTGCGAACGATTGAATGGGCATGGTAACGCGATCGCCCAGGTCTATAACCACATCATCATGCCGCTGGCGAATGAGCGCGACAAACGTACCCAAATTCGCTGGGGCAAAGCGGACTTTCGTTCTCGGTTTGGGCGTGATCCCGAGGGGATGTGGCTGGCCGAAACGGGAGTAGACTACGCCACCTTGCAAGCGTTAGTAGACGAAGGGATTCGGTTTACGGTGCTGGCTCCTTCTCAAGCGCAGCGTTGCCGACCCATCCCAACCAACGAGCATCCCCATCCTGAATGGCAAGAAGTCGGGGGAAGTCAGATTGATCCCACCCGCCCCTACCGTTGTTATCTGCCCCATTCGGAGTCGGGCGATCGCGCCTACATCGACATCTTCTTCTACGATGGACCGATCTCGCGTGATATGGGGTTTGATACCGCACTGACCAACGCTTATCACTTTGCCGGACGGATTGGTCAGGCTGTTCGTGGAGATCATCGTCCCGCTCAACTGATTGGGGTCGCGACAGATGGTGAAACCTTTGGACACCACAAAGGCGGCACTGAAAAATGCCTCGCTTACGCCTTCACCCAAGAATTTCCCCAACGGGGCTGGACAGTGACGAACTTTGCCCATTACCTCTCGCTCAACGCCCCCACCTGGGAAGTTGAACTCAAACCCGTCACCGCCTGGAGTTGCAGTCATGGCGTCGATCGCTGGCAAACGGATTGTGGCTGTGGCGGCGGTGGTGAGTGGCACCAGCAATGGCGGCGACCTCTGCGCGACGCCCTGGACTGGCTGCGAGATCAATTGATTCAGGTCTATGACGACGCTGGGCGTAAGCTGTTCAACGATCCCTGGGTGGCACGTGATGAATACATTGAGGTGATTCGCGATCGCTCCACCAGCAATATTTCTGCATTTCTGGCTCGCCATCAAACCCACGATCTCAATACCTCTGAGCGAATCGATGCATTGCGGCTATTAGAGATGCAACGGCATGCGCTGTTGATGTTTACGAGTTGTGGCTGGTTTTTTGAAGAACTGTCTCGCCCAGAAGGCACTCAAATTTTGCGCTACGCGGCTCGTGCCCTAGAGCTAGCGGGTGAAGTCACTGGAATGCAACTAGAGTGGGGCTTTGTGCGACGGTTAGAGCAAGCCCCCAGCAATGTGGATTGTTTTGGGCATGGGGCTGAGGTGTTCTATCAACTGGTCAAGCCCGCGCAAATCAGCCTGGAGCAAGTGGCAGCTCACTATGCCATCAGCTCGCTGTTTACACCCTATGCGCCAGAGCAAATGGTGTATTGCTACGTCACACACCAGTCTGACTATCAGATTCAGCACATGGGCAATTTGACCTTAGCTGTGGGGCAAGTGCAACTCACCTCTGAAATCACTTGGGAGAGCCGCCATCTCACGTTTGCAGTGCTGCATTTAGGTGGTTGGGATTTTCATTGCTGCATCCAACCCTTTACCAGCCGTTTAGATTACGCCCAACTAAAAGAGCAGTTGTTTGATGCCTTGAAGCACGCCAGTGCAGCGCAAGCCATTCTCGCGATGAATCAACTGTTTGGCGATCAATCCTATAGCCTGCAAAGCCTGTTTGCCGAAGAACGGCATCGGATTATGCGGTTGTTAACGCATGAAACGTTGACCCGTCTCGATCAGCTTTACACCCAGGTCTATCGCGATAACTATGGCGTGTTGATGGCGTTTCATCGGGATACATTGCCCGTGCCGCAAGAGCTGCAGGTAGCAGCTCAGGTGGCGCTAAGCCATCGCGCTTTAGTGGCATTGCGATCGCTCGAACAAGAAAGCAGTGACCTCACACCCGAAGCATTGCAGTACAGCCTGAGTTGCTTAAACGAGTTAGAGGCGATCGCAACCGAAGCCAACCACATGCGATGTCGCTTTGAGCTACCCGAAGCGAAATTGACATTGGAGCGTTTACTGGTGCGATCGCTCTGGTTATTGCTCTACCACTTTGATGCGACCACCGCCGAGCTACAAGTACAGCGCATTAAACGAATGGTGCTTTTGGGGCAACAAATGCAACTTGGTTTGTCGCTAGCACAGGCTCAAGAAGCCTACTTCCGGCAGTTGCAGGAGTGGCTGATTCCGCAATGCCAGCGCTGGTTGGCGGCTGAAACGGTAGAGACAGATGGCTCTGCGCGATCGCTCAGTCTGACCGATCTCCGGTTACTTCTAAACCTGGGCGATTTTCTGATTGTTGATGTGCAGCACTGGCTAAATTGCTTGCCCTAGAGCCATGCTATTCAACCCTACCAACTTCTTACACGAACAAACAGCAGCGATCGCCCTCGTAACCGTCGCCTCACGTCACCCGTCCCCTCTGTCAGCGATCGAAATGCCAAACGGTACGGGTTACCGTTTGGCTAGCTAACCATCCAATACCTACCCGCATCACCTTGCGGGGGTTGTAGGGGAGTGAGGCCCCTACGAGCGGGGGCGCGGGGGGAAGACCCCCGATCTTGCGGCTCCGCCGCCCCCAGATCTCCGCTACACCCCATCCAAAAAAACAACCCTAGCGATAGCCTACTAATTCAGCTGTAAGCCCCATCAACTGAACAGCACAAACAGCGACTCCTACTACTGAGCCGAAGAGCGGATAAAAACCCAGTTTCAGCATCCAAATTGGAACGCTACAGGTAGGATGGCTATAGCGCCTTGAAGGCAAACTAGCCATCGACCCAATCGGTATGAGCGAATCGAATCTGCCGCCAGTAATTTCAGAAACAGCTACCCCAGATTTAGGGGTTTGCCCCGACTGGGTGCGCTTGCAAAAAGCACTTTCCATTGAAGCTGAGCGCGGTTTTAACGATTTAGAAGGCAAAGAGCAGCGCTTTAGCGAATTTTTAGCTGAGTCACTGCGACAGGCTCCAAAACCATTTCCTTTACACGAACAGCAACGCTGGCAGGCGATCGCCAAACAATACGCGCTATACCCCGAACTCACATTTGCCCAACGTCAGCATCTCGTAGCCGAAACCCGCCGTTTTTTATACCAGGCGCGGCGCTTATGGGAGTCCCAAGTCGAAGCCCTCCAGTCTGCGGCAGCGCCAACAGTAGAGCAACCCAGCCAAATCCTTACAACCAAAACGGCCAAAGCGGCATCTCCGACTCAAATCTACGCAGCTAAAGAGACGCGGCTGACACTTGAGCAAAGCTTGACCTACCTACCAGGAATTGGCCCAAAAAACTCTGAAAGGCTTGCCAAACTGGGGTTATATACCGTTCGAGATTTGCTGTACTACTACCCCCGCGACCACATTGACTATGCGCGCCAGGTCGATATTCGTAACCTGACCGAAGGCGAAACGGTGACGCTGGTGGCAAAGGTGCAACGGTGTAACTGCTTCACCAGTCCACGTAATACCAAGCTCTCCATTTTGGAACTGACAGTCAAAGATGGCACCGGGCAAATGAAGCTGAGCCGCTTTTATGCGGGTGCCCGTTATACCAATCGGGGCTGGCAAGAGCAGCAGAAGCGGCTTTACTCGGCTGGCACCACGATCGCCGCGTCAGGCTTGGTCAAACGTAGCAAGTATGGCATCACCTTAGAAGACCCCCAGATTGAGGTGCTGGAAAGTGCAGATGACTCAATTGGTTCTTTAAAAGTGGGGCGAATTGTCCCCGTTTATCCCCTAACGGAAAGGGTGCCAGCCGACTTGGTGCGACGGGCAGTAGTGTCAGCGTTACCCGCGATCGCCCACATTCAAGAAGCGTTACCTGCCGATATACAGGCGGCCTATGACCTGGTGGGAATTCAGGAGGCGATCGCCCACATTCACTTTCCGCCTGACCCAGGTGCGCTAGAGCAAGCTCGTCGGCGTCTCATTTTCGATGAATTTTTCTACCTGCAATTGGGTTTACTTAAACGGCGTAAAGAGCAGCAGCAAATTCAGACAACGGCTGTTCTCGCGCCGACAGGTCAACTGATTGATCAGTTCTATGAGGTTTTGCCGTTTACCCTGACAAATGCCCAACAGCGAGTTGTTAATGAGATTTTGACTGACTTGCGTCAACCCATCCCAATGAATCGTTTGGTGCAGGGTGATGTTGGCTCTGGTAAGACGGTTGTGGCGGTGGTGGCGTGTTTGGCAGCGATTCAGGCCGGGTTTCAGGCGGCGATCATGGCTCCCACAGAAGTGCTAGCCGAGCAGCATTATCGCAAGATGGTGAGCTGGTTTAATCTGCTGCACCTGCCCGTTGAGTTGTTAACAGGTTCCACAAAGGCGGCAAAGCGACGTGAAATTCATGCCCATTTGACGACAGGCGAGTTACCGCTGCTGGTCGGCACCCACGCGTTGATTCAAGATACGGTCAATTTCAACGCGTTGGGTCTGGTCGTGATCGACGAACAGCATCGGTTTGGCGTTGAGCAACGGGCCAAGCTGCAACAAAAGGGACAAAATCCCCACGTTTTGACCATGACGGCAACTCCAATTCCGCGCACGCTGGCTTTGACGTTACATGGCGATTTAGATGTGAGCCAGATTGACGAACTCCCTCCAGGCCGAAAACCCATCAAAACGACTGCATTGACAGGGCGCGATCGCATGCAGGCCTACGAGCTAATTCGGCGGGAGATCGCGCAGGGTCGGCAAGTGTATGTCGTGCTGCCGCTAGTGGAAGAGTCTGAAAAGCTGGATCTGAAATCAGCGATCGAAGAATATCAGACATTGCAAGAGCAGGTGTTTCCTGAATTTAAGGTGGGGTTACTGCACGGGCGCATGTCGTCTGCTGAAAAAGATGAGGCGATTACCCAATTTCGCGACAACAAAACCCAAATTCTTGTCTCAACGACGGTTGTGGAAGTTGGGGTTGACGTGCCGAATGCAACCGTGATGCTGATTGAGCATAGCGATCGCTTTGGCTTAGCTCAGCTTCACCAACTCCGCGGTCGGGTAGGGCGCGGCGGCTCCCAATCTTTCTGTCTATTGATGAGTAGCTCTAAAACGGAAACGGCTCGTCAACGGCTCAAAGTGCTGGAGCAATCACAGGATGGGTTCTTTATCGCTGAGATGGATCTGCGCTTTCGTGGGCCGGGTGAGGTGTTGGGGATGCGTCAGTCAGGCTTACCCGACTTTGCCCTGGCGAGCCTGGTAGAAGACCAGTCAGTACTCGAAATTGCCCGTAACGCGGCTGAAAAAGTTCTGGCGCAAGATGAAACGTTGAGTCAGTGGGAAGCCTTGAAAAATGAATTGCAGTTGCGTTATCGCAGACTGCTAGGTGGCACAATTTTGACGTGATAGAGTTTTGCTCCAACAACTTTGATGATGGTAAATTTTCAATCTTTATTTTCTATCTATCAAAAGACTATTTTAGTTTAGCGGCAAATTTTATATCATCATTCCAATAAATGATTGTCTTCAGACATACCAGAAACAATTTAAAGGAATAATAAAAGGTCTAGATCGTCACAATAATCTTTTGAGAAAAGAGGTTTATTAATTCATAGTTCTGGGGTCTAAGACAATACGATTGATTGAGAAACAGGTTTAATTCTTTCTTGATTTTTTTAATCAGTGGTGACAGTTGTTATGACTGCAGATTCAAATGGCGAAGAGCCAAAAATAGACTTTTTTGTTCAGCGGATTGAGTCAGCGCAAGAACGTTTTCATCAGCTGAGTCGAGAGTCTGAGAACTTTATTATTTCACCAGATGAGATATCGGTTGTTGTATTCGAAGAGCTTTCAACGGCATTAGAAGAACTCTATATCGCAGCCGAAGAAATGCAAGTACAACAAGAGAATTTAATCGCAACAAGAGATAAATTAGAAGAAGAACGACAGCGCTATCAAGACTTGTTTAATTTTGCACCCAATGCATACTTAGTAACTGATGTTGAGGGGCATATTCAAGATGCAAATTGTAAGGCGGTTTCTCTGCTGGAAATGTCTTACGATCGCTTGATCGGGAGACTCTTAACCATCTTCATTCCACTTGAAGATCGCAAAGTGTTTCGTGGTCGGCTCTGCCAAATTCAACGCGAAAAAGATACGACCCACGAGTGGGAGGCAACCTTACAACCCTTTCAAGGAAAGGCGATTTCCTGTCAAATTACGCTTGCACCAATTTACAATGCGCATCAGCAGGTTGTTGGGTTACGTTGGTTGATTCAAGACGTTTCAGAGCGCAATCGAGTTTCAGAGTTAGAAGCAACTCACAAAGTTAAGGATCAATTTTTAGCAATTGTTTCGCACGAGTTGCGATCGCCCCTCAACCCGATTTTGGGTTGGTCAAGCTTGCTGCGTCAAGGTCGATTAGACGATGAACAGGCCGAATATGCGCTGGAAACCATTGAGCGCAATGCCAAACTGCAAGCGCAGTTAGTTGGAGATTTGCTCGATCTGTCTCGCATTTTGCAGGGTAGACTCAATCTCTCGGTGGCTCCTGTCGATTTAGAATTACCCATTCGAGCGGCTTTAGAAACAGTGCAGTTAGCCGCAGATGCAAAGTCGATCCAAATCAAAACCTATTTTGACCCCACTGTTGGGCAGACATTAGGTGATGTGACACGGTTGCAGCAAATTGTGTGGAACTTGCTGAATAATGCCATCAAATTCACCCCCGAAGGTGGTCAGGTCAATGTGCGGCTAGAGCGGGTTGAGCGCGAAACTGTGGATGAATCTCAATGTTTAGAATGTCTACCTGCTTACTCCTATGCTCAAATTACGGTGAGCGACACGGGCAAAGGCATTCGTTCAGATCTTTTGCCCCATGTGTTTGAATACTTCTGGCAGGAAGATAGTTCAATTACTCGAACGTTTGGTGGTTTAGGATTGGGCTTGGCGATCGTCCGTCAGTTGGTCGAGTCGCACGGCGGTCGAGTTGAAGCAGAAAGTGCGGGTGAGGGGTTAGGCTCAACATTTACGGTCAAGCTACCGTTAAAAAAAAATAAACAAGGTGACAAGGTAGTGGAAGAAGACCGTCCGCTATCGCTCTCACCGCAGCATCCACTCAAAGATCTGCACATCTTACTCGTCGAAGACAATATTGATACTTGCAACTTAACGGCCTGCGTCTTACGCCAAAAAGGTGCGATCGTCACACCTGTAACATCCTCATTAGAAGCGTTACGAACTTTTGAGCAAACTCAATTTAATATCTTGATTAGTGATATTGGTTTGCCCGAAATGGATGGATACTCACTCCTGCAAGAAATTCGGTCGATCTCAACTCACCAGGGAGAAAATATTCTGGCGATCGCGCTCAGTGCTTACGCCGGGGAGTATGCCCATGAACGGGCTATGTCAGTTGGGTTTCAACACTACATCCCTAAACCCGTTGAACCTGAAACCTTAGTCAAGACGGTTGTTCAACTTATAGAAGCAAATTAGCACCATTTCTACGGTATAGAAATCAAATAGGATGGACATTTGAATATTTATCGGCGAGCGACTACAGTTTCAACCTGGCGGAGTTGCCACTCCCAAGTTTCATAACCGCGTGCGTTGAGATGTAAGCCATCCGTGGTTAAGCCAGCTTGCATGAAACCATCGTAATCAACCATTTGGGAGTAAAGGTCAAGATAAGTGGCCTGGTAGCGATCGCTCAGGCGTTGCAGTGTTTGGTTGAGATTGGTGATGCGGGCGTTGGGGATGCGCGGGGTGCGGGTCGGTAGAATCGATTGCACAACGATTTGCGCTTGCGGGTGCATTTGGCGCAGGCGGGTCAAAATCTTTTGCATGTTGCCGATGATTTGAGCATCGGTGTAGCCCATTTTGAGGTCGTTCACCCCGGCCATTAAGTAAATGGTGCTGGGGCGAGTATTGGCGAACGTGTTTAACCGCTGCAAAATGCCCCAAGTCGTGTCGCCCGAAATGCCTTGATTTAGCCAGAGATGGTTACTCGGTAGGCGATCGCTGGGAAACCACATACTCAACGAGTCACCCAGCATTACCGAGAGCCGATTGTTGCCTTGTCCGCCTGCGACGGCGCGGGCTTCTAACGTGAGCAACTGTCGCCACTGC
Organism: Leptolyngbyaceae cyanobacterium M33_DOE_097; assembly: GCA_015296075.1. Lineage (GTDB taxonomy): Bacteria > Cyanobacteriota > Cyanobacteriia > Leptolyngbyales > Leptolyngbyaceae > DSRU01. The sequence goes on from DVDV01000408.1 coordinate 16,497, forward strand.
TGATAGGTGGGTTGGCGGGTTGCTTTTCGCCAAATGGCCTGGTAGCTATTCACAGGTAAGCGCGTATAAAGTCGCCCTGATCGCAAAGCCGCCAGGCGTTGGGCGTAGAGTTGGGTGCCAGAAGTGGGCCGTACGGTGTAAGAAAACTCCGTTGCTGTCGGTGCGTTATCAGGCTGCACCTCAAACCTGGCCTGCGTTGTCGGCAAGGAAGACTGAGCACTTGGTTGCACTTGGGGCGATCGCTCGGCTTGCGGTTGGCTCACCGCAGGAGGTGTTGTTGGTTCAACAAATTGGGGAGGCAACGCTTCGCTTGCGGCTCCCTGACTCAGAGCCAGCACCGCCAATAAGGTCGGATCACTCATCACAATTTCTCAGGTGACAGGTATCCTATTCTCAACAGCGCAACCCAACCACGATCAGGACAAAAAGTATTTTTCGTTGGCAAGCCCTGACCTGACAAAACTGGATGTTAGATGGGTCGGCACTACGCTTCGTAAAGCTCTAAGGGCAGGCCATCCGGGTCTTTAAAGAAGGTAAACCGCTTACCCGTTAATTCATCTAACCGCACCGCTTCGGTAGGAATATGGTGGGCGGCCAGATGCGCGATCGCCCCTTCCAGATCATGCACGGCAAACGCTAGATGCCTCAACCCGCACGCTTCAGGATAACCAGGACGGGGCGGCGGTGCTGGAAATGAGAACAGCTCAATTTGGGTCTGAGCATCGACTTGTAGATCGAGCTTGTAAGACTGTCGCTCAGCCCGATAGGTCTCGCTCACAATGGGAAAACCAAGAATTTGAGTATAGAACTGTTTCGAGCGATCGTAGTCAGAGCAAATGATGGCGATGTGATGAACCTGAAGTGAAAACAAAGTATTTGAGGTTGATGTCATGGGAGTCTTTAAAGATATTTTCAGCCAGTTAATGCTTCAGGTGATCTAGCAATAGCTTTTCGTTTGATTCTATCAATTCAAATAGTTTGCTTAACTGACAAGCCTTTCTAGAGGCGTGTTCCTCCACGAAGGACTTGATTGTTCAATCTGACTTAACTAAATACTCACTCTCACAATCTTTGAGCTTCCTAAAATTTCTCAAAACCATTTCCATCGAAGCTACTCATGGAATGATGAGAGCTACTTTTTGTATGTTTCGCTACAAATTCATAGGATAAGAGAGTCATTCACCCAGGAGTACCCCATGGTAAACACTAAGAAAAAAGTCTGGACGACCACTCAATTGTTAAACCTCAGCAAGAGCTTAGCCAGCGCTTACAACCTGGGGGCAGACACCCCCGAAGCGCAAACCAATAGCGATGCTTGGTCTACTGAAAAGTTTGCTGACCTTGGCAAAGACTTGTCTCGCTCTTTCTTGATGTAAGTCGATTGCTTCACTAAACCACTTACACCCTGCCGCGCGGATTGAGAGCTAATTACCAACTAAGGTGTTGCGTTAGCCCCATTTGGATCAGTGACTCAAAAGAACGCGTTATCCTAGGTTGGCAGGATTAAATGGAACGATGACCGAACAGCAACCGATTCACGTCATTGGTGGTGGCTTAGCAGGCACCGAAGCCGCATGGCAGATCGCTCAAGCCGGAGTGCCTGTCGTGCTGCATGAGATGCGCGATCTAGACGCTCAACGCTTGAGTCCGGCGCACCACACCGACCAACTCGCCGAACTGGTGTGTAGCAACTCGTTTGGGGCTATGTCGAGCGATCGCGCCTCTGGGTTGCTGCATGAAGAATTACGTCAACTTGGGTCGGTCATCATCGCTCACGCGGATCAACACTCGGTACCTGCCGGGGGAGCCTTAGCGGTCGATCGCGCCGTTTTTAGTCAAGCTTTAACGCAAAATCTGGCAAACCATCCTCTGATTGAGTTGCGGCGGGATGAGGTGATGCAGATTCCTGCCGAGGGCATTGCCGTACTCGCAACGGGGCCACTCACCAGTGCCGCCCTGACTGACTCGCTGCACCAGTTCACTGGCATGGAATACCTCAGCTTTTTTGATGCGGCCAGTCCCATTATTGTGGGCGAGTCGATCAACGATGACATTGCCTTTCGCGCCTCTCGCTACGACAAAGGCGAAGCCGCTTACCTCAACTGTCCGATGACGAAAGCACAGTACCTCCACTTTTGGCAGGAGTTGTGTCAGGCCGAACAAGCCGAGCTTAAAGATTTTGAGCGCGAAAACGCCAAGTTTTTTGAAGCGTGTTTGCCGATCGAAGAGATGGCTCGGCGGGGCGAAGACACGATGCGCTATGGCCCGCTCAAGCCTGTCGGCATCTTTGACGCTCGCTGGGGTGACTACAAAGACCCGGCCAATCGCGACAAGCGCCCCTATGCAGTGGTGCAATTGCGGCAAGAAGATAAAGCCGGACAACTGTGGAATATGGTGGGCTTTCAGACAAATTTGCGCTGGGGTGAGCAAAAGCGGGTGTTTCGCCTGATTCCAGGGCTAGAGAACGCTGAGTTCGTCCGGATGGGTGTGATGCACCGCAACACCTTTATCAATGCGCCAGAACTGCTGCATGCAACGTTGCAATTTAAGCAGCGTGAGACGGTGTTGGCGGCGGGGCAGTTGATCGGTACTGAGGGTTACACAGCGGCAGCGGCGGGCGGTTGGTTAGCCGGGACAAATGCGGCTCGGCTGGCACTGGGCAAAGCACCTCTGACGCTACCCGTTACAACCATGATGGGGGCCTTGTTTGACTTCATTAGTTCAGCTTCACCCAAACACTTTCAGCCGATGCCGCCCAACTTTGGTATTTTGCCGGAGTTGCCGCAACGGATTCGCAATAAACAAGAGCGCTACGGGAAATATCGCGATCGCGCCTTAGCAGACTTGCAAACCTGGCAGCACAACCTGCTGACACCCCTGCGGCTACTGGCCTAAAACGGTTCTCCTACGTCAGATTTTCCCAAACAGCCAGGCATGAAACTTCCCCGTTCCTGGCGCAACAATCGTAGGATAGAAAGAAGAAGAAACGCGCAATAAGATAAGCTACTTGCCGGGAGAACACGGGATGGATCTGGTTCATTTACAAGGCATTTTAGATAATGTCTCCTTTGCGGTGCTGTTTGTCACCATGCTGATGTACTGGGTGGGAGTTGCGTTTCCAAACCTCCCGTTCCTGGCGGTCGGTGGCACAACCGGGATGGCGATCGCCAACCTCTGCATGGCGGCGTTGCTTGGGGCACGCTGGTTAGAGGCGGGCTACTTTCCCCTCAGCAATCTGTACGAGTCATTATTCTTCCTGGCCTGGGGTGTCACTGCGATTCACCTGCTGGCCGAAAACATGAGCAAGAGCCGTCTGGTTGGTGCGGTCACCGCTCCCGTCGCAATGGGGATCACAGCTTTCGCTGCGCTGTCTCTGCCCGATGATATGCAGCAGTCGGCACCCCTCGTGCCTGCGCTAAAGTCTAACTGGCTGATGATGCACGTCAGCGTCATGATGTTGAGCTACGCGACACTAATGGTCGGTTCGGTGTTGGCGATCGCGTTCTTGTTTGTCACGCGCGGTCAGGCGATCGAGTTACGAGGTAGCTCAGTAGGGACTGGGGCTTACCGCGATAAAACCTATAAACTCCGGCGGGCAGGTGAAGCGGCGGCGGAACCAATCTATCCCGATGGGGGCACAGCAACCGCCGTGATGCAAACCACCGCAGTTGCTCAAACCCTTTCCCCCCAACGATTGACCCTAGCCGACACACTCGACAACATTAGCTATCGCATTATTGGGCTGGGCTTTCCACTGTTGACGATTGGTATTATCGCCGGAGCCGTTTGGGCCAATGAGGCGTGGGGGTCTTACTGGAGTTGGGATCCGAAAGAAACGTGGGCACTGATCACCTGGCTGGTGTTTGCGGCTTACCTGCATGCACGCATTACCAAAGGCTGGCAAGGCCGACGACCTGCGATTCTAGCAGCCTTGGGTTTTGTGGTTGTTTGGGTCTGTTATTTAGGGGTAAATCTGCTTGGCAAAGGGCTGCACAGTTACGGCTGGTTTTTATAAGACAGGGCATTGGGTGTAACCTGGCAGACTAAGGCAGTAACCGTACAGTTGCTCAACACAAGGGACGGAAGCGCAAATTCATACTTTTGTTAAGTAACGCCTTGTAAGTTCAACGTAAACTGGGAGGGATGATTTTCGGTTCCTCGCCTTTTACTCTTTACCTTCGGTGATGTAATGGATGGACAATTTGAGCCACTGAGTGATGATGAAGTACTCTATGTGCCGATTGGTCGGGTGTTAATGTCAAACCCGACATTTAAGGTGGCAGAGTTTTTAGATGCCCTGGCGCAAGCCGTCAGCGATCGCGAAGGCGACTGGAATGAAGAAAATGAGGGCTGGTTTACCGATGGGCTAGAGTGTGAAGCCCTGCGGTTCAGCACGAATGGCTGGCAACGGGGTAAGGTGCGCTTGCGGTTAGAGTTTTCGCCCCATCAACGGCGGCCTAAGGCGCTAGAGGGTCGGCGGGTTGAGAAGCCCAGTGAGTACGACGAACGCTATCCCGATAACTACCGCGCCGAGCGACCAGACGCGCGCTATGGCGATGTGCTACGGATGCCTGACGACTATTCCGACTACTAAGCAACATATCTCTGACTGTTGATGGGCAACCAGGAGCCAGCTAACTCAGCCAATCAGTTGCCCCAGGGCAAGCCTCGTTCTGGTTGGAGTCTGCATCACGCCCTGTTGCACCGTCGCCTCAAAGCACGACAATTACTGCCTGCCCAGGCCCATGTTTTGGTTTCGGTTTCGGGGGGGCAGGATTCGTTGTGTTTATTGCGCTTGTTGCTTGACCTGCAACCCAAATGGCACTGGCACTTGGCTGTTGCCCACTGTGACCACGGTTGGTCGGGTGATGTGGGGAATGCAGATTTTGTGCGGCGCCTGGTTGCCGAGTGGCATCTCCCTCTGCTTGTCGAAACAGCGACCGACCTCCCCGAGACAGAAGCCGCCGCCCGCACCTGGCGTTATCAAACGTTAGCGACTCTGGCCCAACAGCACCACTTCACCCATGTTGTAACAGGACACACCGCTAGCGATCGCGCCGAAACCCTGCTCTATAATCTGCTGCGCGGTAGTGGCACCGATGGCTTACAGGCATTGACCTGGCAACGTGAGTTAGTCTTTGGGGTGCAATTAGTGCGTCCCCTGTTGGCGATGACGCGTCAGGCCACGGCTGAGTTTTGTCGCGCCCATCAGATCCCGGTTTGGGATGACCCCGCTAACCGCGATCGGCGCTTTGCCCGCAGCCGCATTCGCCAGGATTTGTTGCCCTACCTGCAAACTCATTTCAACCCACAAGTTGACACGACTTTAGCCCAGACGGCTGAGCTGTTGCAAGCAGATGTTGCCTACTTAGAAGCAAGCGCCACTGAGTTATTAGATCAGGTCTGGCAGCCTGGTACTATTGCGGTCAATCGCGCCATTCTGAAACAGGCTCCGCTGGCCCTGCAACGCCGTGTCTTACGTCAATTTTTGCAACAGACTCTACCCACGGCTGCTTATTTCGAGCATGTTGAGAAACTGGTTGGGTTGCTGACGGCGCCTCAGGGTGCCCGCACCGATCCGTTTCCGGGTGGGGCGATCGCGTTGGTCGATGGTGAATGGTTACGCTTAGAGTCGTGAATTTGTCAGCGCGGCAGGCTCTCCAGGTGCATCCAAACCCCATCCCCCAGTAAAATCGTCAAACCCCTTCCTGCGCGAATTGCGCTCCTGATGATGCCGACTTCTACCTGCGATCGCGACCCTTCATCCCCATTCTGTAAAACGTTGCTGACCCTGGCTCTGGTCAACCTGTGGGTGGTACCTGCCAGTGCGCAAATGTTGGAGCCAGAGCGGTCTATCAAGAGTACTGCGATCGCGCAGAAACCCGCCGCTCCCCTGTGTCAGGCACAGCTACCGAACGCGATTCGGAGCGTGATCAACAAACCCGAATACGAGCGGGCCCGTTGGGGCATTTTTGTCGAAACGCTAAATCGCTCGCGCTCAGCCCGTCGCACCCTGTTTGGGCTAGACGAAAACAAGCTATTTACGCCAGCCTCTAACAACAAGCTTTTGACCACTGCGGCGGCTCTTCGCACCCTGGGGCCAAATTATCGGATTCGTACAGCGGTGTACGGTGACTTGACCCAACCGAATCCCAATCTGTGGGTGGTGGGCCAGGGTGATCCCAGTTTGGGAACCGAGCAACTGCAACAACTGGCGCAACAACTTCAGCAAAAGAACGTTCAACAGATTAACCGTCTGATCGGTGACGATCGCTACTTTCAGGGCAGTGCGATTCATCCCATGTGGGATTGGGAAGACGTGCAGGCCGGGTATGGTGCGCCGATCAACAGCCTGATTTTTCAACAGAATGCGATCGACTTTACCCTGATTCCTCAAAAGCTGGGGCAACCGCTCAAACTGCAATGGAAAGACCCCAGCGATGCGGCTCAGTGGCGCGTCTTAAACCAATCCAAAACGGTGAGCGAGAAGGAGGAAGAATACCTCGAAGTTGGGCGCGACTTTGCAACGCCAACGGTGTATGTGCGCGGTCAATTGCAAGCCGGGGCAGCTTCAGAAGATGTGGCAATTTCTGCACCTAATCCGGGCGATCGCTTTTTGCAGAAGTTACGGCGTGAGTTGGCCAGCGCAGGCATCAAGGTACAAAGGACTGAGCTTGCAACAGATGCGTTGCCCACAAACCTGACCGAAGTGGCGATCGTGCAGTCGCCTCCGCTTTCTCAACTGATCCAGGTGACGAATCAAGACAGCGATAATCTCTACGCCGAGGCCCTGCTCAAGACACTGGGGCGGCTCCAAAACCCGACAACCGACTCCACCACGGCAGGGGTTGAAGTGATTCGTAAGGTGCTGACTCAGGGCAATCTGCCCCCTGACAGCTTTGCACAAGTTGATGGCTCAGGCGTAGCTCGCCGCAATTTGGTGAGTCCTGAAGCACTGGTCAATTTGCTGCAATTCATGAACCAAGCTCCAGAAGCGTCTGTTTTCCGGGCATCACTGCCCGTAGCTGGGGTAAGTGGCACGCTCAAAAATCGGTTTCGGGGGACTGCGGCTGAAAAAATCTTGCAGGCCAAAACGGGCACCTTAACGGGGGTTGTGGCGTTGTCGGGCTATGTCACCCCTAAGAACTATGAGCCACTCGTTTTTAGCATTGTGGTCAACAACACCCCTGCTGCAACTCGGATGCTGCGCCAATCCGTAGACGACATTGCCGTTTTGTTGGCGCGTCTTGATCGCTGCGACACTCGTTAAACGCCCTATCACCAGGCGGGAACGGTCATGGGCATGCCATTATCGGCAGGTGTCAACTTGAGTAAGAAGGGCACTGCTGCTTTGGCCCAGTCGGTCACGCTGGTGTAGCTCGCCGCCTCTTCGCCAAAGCAAATGTCTAACATGTCGGTGTGGATGATGCCAGGATTGAGGGGAATCGCTGCCATCCCAGCCGGAAGTTCCTCAGCGAGCGATCGCGTCAGTCCTTCGATCGCCCACTTTGAGGCACAATAGGGCGCAACCTCTGGCGAAGTTGAGCGGCCCCAACCAGAGCTAAAGTTCACCACAATTCCGCTGTTACGGGCAATCATGGCTGGGAGAAAGTGCCGGATCACGTGAACAACACCTTTCACGTTGACATCAATGACTCGATTAAACTCCTCGGCAGGCACTTCCCATAATGGCGCAAGTTGATTAATTACACCCGCATTGTTGATTAATAAATTCGGCACACCGATCGCCAGTACCTCTGCTGCCCACGCTTGAACGCTTGCTTCGTCGGTGACATCTACTACCGCAAAATGATGAGGCTGACCAAACCGTTGTTGCAACTCGCTGGCTGTTTCGGGCGATCGCACACAACCAAATACTGTATGCCCTTGCGCGATAAACCCCTGCGCCATCGCCAGCCCCAAACCACGACTCACCCCAGTAATAACAATTCGTTTGCCCATACGCTCTTTTGAAAATCACCTGGGTTAATTGTGCTGGATGCCCCCTGAGAATGCTACCCTTCTGACGTTCATTGGCTCTACTGACAAGCAGTGGGAGAATTTGCTCTAGTCTAGCGGTTCCAAATCTTCGAGTGAAAACACCCTGCTGAGATCAAAAAACGTCTTCTAAGCGCAATTCATTCTGAGCCTGCGAACCTTGGGGGCGTCGCCCCCAAACCCCCGCGAGGGGCCGAACCGCCTCCCCTCGCCTCCCCTGCGGAAGGTGTTGCTAATTCCAGTGCTTGACAAAAGGGGTTAAGGGTGGGGTGGGAACCCTGCTGCGCAGGCTTAAACCACATCTTGCACTCCTGACAAAAAGCGATTCGGCAGTCTAAACGGCTTTTGAAAACAATCGCCCTACGTAACCTCCGCTTCACGTCACCCGTACTTTCTGTCAGAGATCGAAGCGTCAAACTTACAACCCGTACCGTTTGGCTAGCTACCCATTCAACACCCACCGACACCACCTTGCGGGGGTTGTAGGGGAGTGAGGCCCCTACGAGCGGGGGCACGGGGGGAAGTCCCCCGATTCGCGGCTCCGCCGCCCCCAAATCTCCGCTTCACCCCAATCAAAAAGGCTTTCATTTATATAGAAATAGCCCTACGGCTGGGTCGCTTGTCGTTCTTGGCGGAGATACTCAAACACACTCTTGTCGCCAATGTCAGAGGGAAGCGCTTGGGTCAGTTTACGGAGTGCGAAAACAAGAAAGAGAACAGCCCAAACCGCTAGCAGAGTGCGTTCGACTGAAAGAGACAGAAACCCGGTGAGGTGCCCCAATAACAGGACGGGGACAAGTGGGGTCAAAAGCTTGGTCTCTAACCGATTGAAGCAAAAAGCCTCTTTGAAGTACACCCCCGTTAGAGCCGCAAAGGTAAAACCAATGCCAAGAATCGTCAGAGGGTTGAAATAAATGGTGCGAGCAAAAGGTTCAGGATTGCTGTGCCCAAACATGAAAGCCGCGATCGCCCCAATCACCCAAAACAGTTGCAACGCCTGGTGCAACGGGCGCATATAGATGTGAATAGTCCACAGGCTGATGCCTAAACCTAACGAAAACAGGTTATAGCAAATGGTGATCCAGGGTAAGACTTTAGGATTGGTCGGCTGCCAGAGGGCTAACCCAGCCCCGATCGCAAAACTGACCGCCGCGAGAATCAAGCCGACCCGATAGATCCGCACTTCCCGGCGATCGTGATCGGTGACAACAAACTCACCAAACTGCCCCTGGTAAACAATCGGTTCTGCAACACTATCGGTCATAGCCTTAACCCTCAACAAACAGTTCGACCGTTCCTCCCCAGTCTAAATGAAGTTGCTCTTGGGCGTTACCTCCATTCACCGCAATTTCAACCCAACCATGACTGCCAACGATCGCGACCAGTTCTCCCAAAGCAACATCGCTGTAAGTGTAACCACTCGCAATCCTGCGATCGCCAACCTGACAGCGCCATCCCTTGCCTGCAACCGACCGACCAAGAATATTCGTCACTAAATTGCCAAAGTGGTCAATCGCTTGCACAGTTCCCACAACCAGATTGCCATCCCACCTGGGTTCAGGTAAGTTAGCCCGCACCAAGCAATCAGGGGCGATCGCAGTGCCTAAATCTTGCAGGGGGATGCCGCTAGCAAGGTGAGCCGCAACCGGGGCAAAAATATCGCGCCCATGAAAGGTTGCACTCGGCTCTGAACAACGCCAAAAAGCCGGATTATCTAACTCAACGGCAGCTAGCGCCGGATAGATTTGCAACACTCCACTCAAAATGCCATTGTCAGGACCCACCAAAAATGCCCACGGTTCCTGGTCTGCCGTACCAGCCGCGATCGCGATCGCTCGCCGCTGACTGCCTACCCCCGGATCCACAACAGCGAGGTGAACTGTTCCAGCAGGGAAGTAGGGCACAGCGGTCATTAATGCAAAGCGAGCCGCGAGGATGTTTTGCGGCGGAATGTGATGGGTCAGATCAATCAATGTCAGACGGAGATTGACCTGGGAGATCGCACCCTTCATCACTCCGACATAGGTATCTTGCACACCAAAATCACTCGTCAAAGTAACGAGACCCGATGACCGTAAAAGAGGAGAATTCACCATCTTCTATGCATATATTTCATGATCTTATGCGTAAACCGCATCAAAAACGTTTCAAAATCGTATCTTAAGCTACCGTTCAATAGGCTGATTGCTATGATCAAGATCAAGAAGTATGCCGATATGTAATTGGAGTCTAGGATTATGCTACGGAATAACAAGAGCCGTGAGGCACGCAGTGAGGCAGCACGTACCCATCGGGAAAACTTGCAAAAGAACTTGCAACGCCGACTTGAGGCTGCTCGGCAGAAGGGCGATGAGCAACTGATTCGCCTGCTAGAAGCCGAAGCAAACTACCTGGGGTAAACCCAAAAATTCGCTGGATGAGATTTGGGGCAAAGGATCTCCTCGATCAGAATTCGAGATTCTTTGCCCTCACTTTTAGGAAATTGAATTTAGCCTTCATACTCGGTTTGAATGTCTATATCTAACGTCTCTTCGTCAACTTGGATATAGAGAATATTCGGACGACAGCAAACCTGACAATCTTCAACATAAGACTGGTAACTACCTGCACTGAGATCAACAAAGGTTGTGTTTTCTTCGCCGCAGTAGGCACAATAAAATTCGGCTGTCGTTTGCATTCACTCAAACTACTAATCAGACTCCAACCAGTTTACCGTCTGGAAAATGCTCTTTTGCAGAATCGAGATGTTTGAGCAAGGTTGCTTCGGGGAGTGGCCCTTGCAAGTGGCTCCAGGGTAAGGTTTGTCCGGGTTGCCAGTCGGCATGTACATAGTAATCAAGTTCTGGCAGTTTGCCCCGCAACTCTTTAAAGGCACGCCGATAGCTACCCAACGTATCCCCGTAATGACGGGTTAACTCTAACAACGGTGAAAGACGGCGATCGCCCCGCGAAATCAATGCCTGAATCACTGACCAGTTATAGCTTTCAGGTCGAAAATCAACTCCTAACGGACGCAGGTGTTTTTGTAAGTGTTGCAGCCGCTTCTCCGCCTGGGGATTCACCCCAAACCACTGGAATGGCGTGTGAGACTTGGGCACAAAGGTACTGCAACCAAAACTCAGCCGTAAACCAGGCGCTGCTTTTTTAATCGCCTTAAACATCTGCACCGTGGCATCTAAGTCCTCCGCTACCTCACCGGGGATACCTGCCATGCCATATAGCTTCAGGTGACTCAATCCACTGGCTTTGGCAATGCTAGCCGCTTCAATAATCTCGGTCGTTTCCAGTTTTTTGTTAATCACACGGCGCAGGCGATCGCTCCCAGTTTCGACCGCGATCGTGACGGATTTGGTGTCGTGCTTCACCAGGGTTTCGACCAGCTTGGGTGTGACCGTATTGGTGCGAACCGAGGCAATGCTGACTCGCACATCGTCAAATTCAGGTTGGTTGAGGTAGTCCAACAGGGCTTCAAACTCTGGATGCTGTGTCACAGAAGCGCCGAGCAGTCCCAGCCGATTTGTGACAGTCAGCCCGCGCGCGATCGCAGGAATCAAACTGCTGTCTACATCAGCCACACGAAACGGTAAGGTCAAGTAGCTGGCGAGGCAAAAGCGGCACATTTCAGGGCAACTCCGCACCACCTCGACCATGTAGATGTTTTCCCAGGCGGCTTTTTCAGTCACCACGGTCGAGGCTGACAGCACACTGCCCCGGTAGGTCTGCTTTTCGACCACTGCGGGAATGCCTGACTCGACAGGACGAATCGCCGCAATTGCGCCAGTTGAGTCGGTGTAGGTCACGTCATACAACGCAGGGACGTACACCCCAGGAATGGTAGCCAGGTGGCGCAGTTGAGTGGCGCGATCGCACCCTCGCACGGTTTTGTAAGCTTCAATAAAATCGCCTAACAGCCGTTCGCCATCGCCCAACAACACGACATCAAAGAAATTGGCAAACGGTTCGGGATTGGCTGTTAACACAGGGCCACCCCCAAACACAAGAGGATGATCGGCAGTGCGATCGCGCGACCAGATCGGAATCTCTAAGGATTCGAGTTGGGTGAGAACGTTGACGTAATCGAGTTCCCAAGAGAGGGAGAAACCGAGTAACTCAGGATCAGCCGGAAGTGGCTCCGCACCATCGGTAAAGAGGCGACTCACCTGCACATCGGGTCGGGTTGCCAGCATCGCCCAGATGACTTGATAGCCAAGACTCGTAATCCCAACGCTGTACTCGTTTGGAAAGGCGTAAATAATCGGAACCGCATCAGGGAGAGGCGTTGCGGCAGTAAACAGCAACCGCTCAAGCGAAAGAGGAAGGGATGTCATGGCAAGCAGTGCAAAATAAGGGCACCTCCCCCACTCTAGCGTAGGAAAGGTGCAGGAGTCAGAAGGGTTGCAGGCTACAGCCTGCTGAATTCCTTACTGCGCTAAGTCGATCGCCCGTTTGACGATCGCTGCTGGAGAAATGCCGTTCAGCTCCATCAACTCGCTGGCGGTAGCAGTGGTTTCGCCACGTCTCCAGGCGATTGTGTCGCGTTTGGCGTTACTCCGCAGCATGATCGGCTCAAGCATGCCACTTGCCCCGCCTGTAATGCCAATCAAGGCATCGCCCCCAAACAGACGGTCAAACCCAGCATCATCTAAGAACTGACCATCTGGCTCAGAGCAAAGATCCCAGGCCACATCTGAAGAACGGTAAAGCCGACGGGGGCTAATAATCGAGACAACGCGCACACCATACCCTTGGGCTTCGAGTTGTTTTGCGGCTTCAAATACAGGATTTAAAACCATGTCACCCACCACCGCTAAAACGATGGTTTTGCTACCACTTGACTCGTGCAGGGCGATCGCGCCATCCTGCAACGCTTGCCGGGTTTGTTCTAAGGTGGTGCGAATCGGTAGAGGCGACTTACTCGCCGTAATCACAACGCCTTTGTTTTTCTGCGCGAGTGCCCATTCATAACAGGCCTGGGTGCTATTGGCATCGGGTGGAAACAGGGGAAAAACGTTGCCGTTTCGCATCATGGCCGCGAAGTAGGCTTCGATTTCGGGGCGTTGGTGTGTCCAACCGTTTCGACCCTGCTCTAACGCTCCAGCCGTGTAAAGAGTAACGGTTGCTGGGGCCGGACGACGCAGTTCTGCCATTGCCTGGGTCACGGTTTGCCAGATCGGTAAACCATTGATCGCAAACGATTCGTAAGAACACCAGAGACTGCGGGAGCCAAACAGACACAGGCTAGCGGCTAACCCCGCACACGCATCTTCGCTCAACGGTTCATAGACCTGCCCCTGGGGCTGCTGGTTATAGAGTGGGTCGGTGGTGGGGTGAATAATTTTGAGCGCCTGGTTAATGTTGGCAATTCCCGAGGCTTCGTTGCCATCGGCGTTTGTCACCAGGTAACGCGGGTCTTGCTGACCGACATAAGCAACTAATTGCCCCATTGCAGTTGTCGAAACTTTCGGATCACCCCCCACAGCATACTCTTCAAGGGGAATCTGACCCAGGTCAGGTAAAGGCAACACACTTTCAGTCACCGCGACCTTGCTGGCCGAACCCCCACCAGCCCGCTCACAGTTGGTGCGCACCAGTTCCCACGCTGCCGCCGGAAGCGATCGCGCCTGCAACGCCTCAACAATCTCAGGGTTGTCGAGGGTGTGGTGACCATAGAGGTTGTGCGACTTCGAGCCACGCGCGTGTACCCCTGCGCCTTTCAACTGCTTGATGATCAACACAGTCAATGTGCCATTCATGGCAAAACGAGCCGCCTTGTCAGCCGCAACCAGAACCGCTTGGGTAAACTCTAACCGCTTGGCAAAGCTAAAGGCCGTGCTGTCTACATAGTCACCGGGTTGATTTTGGTCGTCAAAATCTTTTGCATCCACCAAAATCACTTCTTCAAAGCCGCTGCCCTTCCAAAAGGCCACCATGTCGCTGTTGCTGCGGGTGGAAACCATACTGTGGTGTTCCTGTGAATAACCATTCCAGACCAGGACGGGCAAGAAGTTGGTCACATCGGGGTAAGCCGTGTGGAAGTGGCTAATCGCACTCATGATGTAAGGCTCGCCCAAACCGCCATCGCCAATTGTGCAGGGGAAGAGGCGATCGCGATAGAGCAGGGCACCCGCCATGGCAAAGTGCTGTCCCTGACCAAGCGGACCAGCCGGAGCCAATAGACCGGGGATTTGACCCGACAAGTGACCTAACAAACCATGCCGTTCGCGGAAGCGATCGCGCATTTGCTGGACAGTCTCGATCCCCATTGCTTCGAGCGAGCGATCGAGAAACATGGCACTGTAAAACCCAGGGGCGTGGTGCCCAACTTCGGTCACAAAATTCTTATGACCCAGTAACACCAAGGCGGCATAGGCTTCGGCTTGGCTAGCAAACCCACCGGGGTGCCCCGATGCTTTGCTGCCCGTAACTTGCAGCGTCAGATAGCGCAGTGCATCGGCGTAAAGCAGGGTTTGGTAGGCTGCGGCAGGGGAGTGAGGATCGGCGATCGCGGTTTGCCCTTCAGCAATCACGGGTTCAGCGCCGTAGGTTTCCCACTCCGGAAAACTGTCACGAAAATACTGAATACCCTCTAAAAAGGCAGCAGACGGGGTACTGACAGTTGCGGTCATGTAGAAAACCTCCAAGTAACGGCGGAAAGGGTGCTGACAGTGGACACATTGGGTGGGCGATCAAAGAGAGGAATGTCCATTTTCAAAAATTGCCCTTTTGAATTTTACCCCCCCCTTTGACCATCCCTACGAACGAACGGGATAGTGCTGGTCTAATGCGAGAAAAGTCTGCAACAGCACATTGGCTCCCTGAGCGCATTGCTCAGCCGAGGTGTATTCTTCTTCAGAGTGGCTAATGCCGCCTCGACTGGGGACAAAAATCATGCCCATATCGGTAAACCGCCCGACCTCTTGAGCATCGTGTCCGGCGCGGCTGGGCAAATAGCAGTACCGAATGCCCTGGCGATCGCAGATCGATTGAATCGTGTTCATGATATGAGGGGTAGCAAGGGTCGGCAACACATGGAATGTTTCTTCCATCGTGATCTCGGTATGGGTTAAGAGAGCAATCTCGGCAAATTCTTGTTGAAGTTTGGCAACCAACTCATCAAGATGATCTTGAGAGAGGTCACGCAAATCAATCCGCAAATCTACCTGGGCAGGCACCGTGTTGGTGGCACATGGCAAAACCTTGAGATAGCCAACGGTACCGACCTGCTCACCGGGGGTTTCGATCGCAATTCGATTGACGGCCAGCACAATTTGAGACGCGGCGACCAGCGCATCTTTGCGCATGTGCATCGGGGTTGTACCCGCGTGGTTGGGGCGTCCAGTTACGCTCACCTTAAACCGATACTGTCCCACGATCCCTTTCACTACGCCAATCTCAGCATTAGCGGCTTCCATCACACCGCCTTGCTCAACGTGCAGTTCAACAAAGGCCGCAATTTGCTTGCGATCGCGGCGAGCGGTTTTAATCTTGTCCCAATCTCCGCCAATCTTTTGCAAACAGGTCTGAATCGACGTGCCATCTTTGCGGCTGTAGTAGTCAGGATTTTCTCGAACCTGCCCGGCCATTGCCTTACTGCCTAACACGGTCGATTCTTCATCGGTAAAAACAATAACCTCAATCGGATGGTCGAGTTGCTCTTGGGCTTCGTTTAACGTATGCGCCACTTCAATCCCGGCTAAGACGCCCAGGCAACCATCGTAGCGCCCCCCCATTGGCACAGTGTCGATATGAGAACCGGTGGCTAAGGCGGGGGCATCCTCATAACGCCCCGGATAGCGACCAATAATATTGCCAGCTGCATCAATCCGAACGGTCATCCCCGCTTCAACCATCCACGATTGAACCAGTTGACGGGCTAACAAATCCTCAGTTGTAAACGCAACTCGGCTGACCCCTCCGTTAGGCTGTTTGCCAATTTCAGCCAGTTGAAAAAGGCTACGATTCAGGCGATCGCTCTTAATTGAAAGCAGTGAAGCAACAGTCATAGTGCCAATCTCTATCAGTAAATTAGGTCAATGCGAAGTGGTGAAAGTGTAACTATTGAGATTGATCAGACACAGTTCGCTGTGAGCAATCCACCGATTTAGGGGGCATCTCGTGGTTTAGGTTACGTCGCAAGCAAAAGACCCTTGGCGATCGCGACATGACTGCGCGTTAGCCGCTTTGGATTAAACCGACCAACGTAACGCTAAAGGGAACCGTTTTGATCATGACTCAAAACGAACGCTCTTGGCCTGAGCGACAGCCGCTTGCGCGATAGAAATCACCTATGCATCAGTCGGGATCAAGTTGATAGAAACGGGCGATCGCCCTTACCCTCAAGCAACGCAGTCTTTTCTGGGATGCCTGAAATCAACACCTTTGAAAAGCATCAGCCACACACGAGAAACAACGGCTGCAGGCAGATCAATCCACTTTGTATGCAAGAATCGTATATGAGTTTTGTATACAATTCAAGCGGGCTATCGTGGCCTTGCCGTTGCTTAGCTTGCAAGGGTGAAGAGGCGGCGTTGTGTTAGACATTATTCGCTGATGGGTCGCATCTATTTTGAATAAAGAGGAGAAGCCACCTTTTCAGCGATCGCCTGGTTCGCTGTTACTTCAGCCAGATCCTTTCTTGAAGCTGGGATTTGAGCCAAGATCGCCCTGCTTGTTTTGCTTTGATGAACTCGATGCGAGAATACAGTTCAATCTTGTCTAAGGGAGTTAATCACTCATGAGCCAACCTGAAGCTTCAACCCGTCGGATCTTTATCTGCGGCTCTGCCCTGCGTGGGCAACCAGATCATGGCAATCTGGGAAACGCCCAATTTATTCGTACCGCTAAAACTCAAGCGATTTACCGCTTACACGCTGCTGAAAATGGTTGGCATCCAGCAATTTATCAGGTTGAAGAAAATGGAATTTCGATTCCCGGTGAGGTTTATGAGATAAGTATTGCTGAGTTTGACCACCTTGCGGCTAATGAGCCGCCCCACATGTATCCCAGTGATGTCGTTTTAGAAGATGGCGAAGTGCTAACAGCGTTTCTCTACCCCCGTGAGTTAGTTGAGCAGTACAACTGGGAGGATATTTCTCATTTAGGAGGCTGGGCTGCTTACAAAGCCAGCATTGCCCAAGCTGCCCAATAGACGAAAAAATACTCAGAATTTTTCCAACCCGACATTACGGGCAAAGCTTCAAAAGTTTTGCCTGGATTCTGTCTGGGAACGCGAGCTTTTTCTAGCTCTGAAACGCACCCCTGACAAAAGTTTCAAGCAGCTTCAGAACATTTTTGGGCGTGAGGCGATCTGGTTTGATTAGTTCACAATGACTTAAGGAGTGAAAGCTCGTCTCCACGGCTTTTTTCTTAAGATGCGTATTGCAAAAATGTGTATGGAAAGACATCGTTGGGACAACCTTTAAATTTACTTTTTATCAAGTTTGAGAGCTTGTAATCCTGCGCCGATGGGGGTATCAAGGGTAAAGCCATAATTTACTTCTTTGTGAAATGGCCGCTGGAGTTGAATCAGTCTTCTTTAGTACAAGTGCCACTTCATGAAGAAGTAGTAAAGACTCCGAGTAAACCCCGATCACATTTGGCTGGAAAAATTAATAATGGGAGACACGTTAATAATTTTTTCCAAAAGTTAGTGGATGACGCTTCTACAGACTTCTAAAAGACGGACTAGAGTAGTCGCCCAGTGCTTGGTTGGTTGCTTTGCTGTATCGGCGATCGCGCCTTACTCAAGCGCCTTTGCTCAAGTGCCTGAGCCAATAATTGAAGCGGCGACTCCAACCCGGGTGCCCTCCCGATCAGACGAAGCTTACACCTTGGGAGCGGGCGATCGAATCCGCATCGAAGTTTTTAAGGTGGCGCAATATAGTGGCGAAAATCAAGTCTTGGTGGATGGCACTGTCAACCTGCCAGAAGCGGGAAATGTTTCAGTGCAGGGGTTGACGCTTAAGGAAGCCGCAGATGTCATTTCTGCTCGATATGCCAAGTTGCTCAAATACCCAATCGTGACAGTTTCCCTCGTAACGCCAAGACCTTTAAGAGTTGGGGTTGCAGGTGAAGTCAATCGACCGGGTTCATATACTTTGTCAACCACTGAGGGGGCATCACAATTGCCGACGCTGACACGCGCCTTGCAGCAGGCCGGTGGTGTGACCCAGATGGCAAACATTCGCGAGGTTGAAGTGCGTCGTGCGCGTCGTGGCGGAACTGAAGAAGTTATCAAAGTCAACCTTTGGGCCTTTTTGCAGGCGGGTGATTTAAGTCAGGATATTACTCTCAGAAGTGGCGACAGCATCTTTATCCCCACAGCACCCACCGTTGATTTAAGGGAGTCGGTGCAGCTTTCCGCGGCGAGTTTTGCTGCCGATCGCAGTCAGCCTCTCAACATTGCGATCGTGGGCGAAGTCTATCGCCCTGGCCCTTACACTGTCACATCGTCTGCAGATACCGGGGCAGCGGGAGACACGGGGCAAACAGGGGGAGGAGCTGAGCGGCCGCCGACGATTACCCGCGCCATTCAGGTGGCTGGTGGGGTGAAGCCCCAGGCTGATATTCGTCGAATTCAAGTGCGACGGCAAACGCGCGCAGGGCTTGAGCAAGTGATTGACATCGACCTCTGGAAGCTGCTCAGCGAAGGAGACCTGAAGCAAGATTTGATCTTGCAAGATCGAGATACGGTCATCATTCCAGAAGCGAAGGCAGTCGATACGGCCGAAGCGACTCAGTTAGCCACGGCTAGCTTCTCACCTGACAGCATTCGGGTGAATGTGGCTGGCGAGGTGAAGCAACCTGGGGTCGTCCGCGTGCCCCCCAACACACCTCTGAACCAGGTGCTTTTAGCCGCCGGAGGGTTTAACACTCGTGCCCGTCAGCGATCGGTCGAGTTGCTGCGACTCAACCCTGATGGCACTGTGACCCGTCGAGAAATTTCGATTGACTTCTCTAAGGGAATCAATGAGCAAACCAACCCAGCCCTCCGAAATGACGATATTGTGGTTGTAAAACGCTCAGGGCTAACGGCTTTCTCGGATAGCTTGGGCACGGTTGTTAACCCCATTAGCAGCTTCCTTTCAATCTTTAGTTTGTTCACAATTTTCAGGAGCTTCTAGCGATCGCGCTAAAACTTTAGTAATCGGGCGATCGTGCAATATGAATTAGTACTCAAGATGAATGATGAGCTTTTAACTCCAGATATTTAAGCGAGAATCAGACGATGGAAAGTGAACGTCAGCCACTCCCAATCGAAGCCAACGCCAGTCGCTTGAAGTGGTTACCTCTTCCAAGTGCCCCACAAGACAGCGATGAAGGTGGGCTTAACCTGGGACAAGTGTTTGGGGCTTTACGCCGTAAGCTACCTGTGATTGCTGGCGTTGCAACGGTTGTTGCTTCAGGGGCCGTTCTTCGGGCAATGAGCAGCACCCCTACTTATGCCTCTAGCTTTGAAATTCTAACTAAGCCAGTAACGGTTGAAACCCAGGTACTCTCGTCTGTTCCCCAAACCCTGAGTAATAAGGAACAACCTCCGGCTGGATCTGAATCTGTTGATCAAACAAAATTAAAGTTGCTCAAGAGTCCTAGCTTGCTGGCCCCGATCGCCAAGCAACTTAAGTCAAAATATCCTGACATTACGTCTGATGAACTGTCCGCCAATCTAGTGGTTCTTCCTTTACCAAACAGTGAGATTCTCAACGTTGCTTACCAGGACAAAAATCGAGAAAAAGTCAAAGATGTGCTCAACTTGGTTTCTGCCGCCTACTTAAAATACAGCCTGGATGAGCGGCTGGCCGATGTACAGCAGGGGATTGACTTTGTGGATGTCCAGCTACCCCAGCTAGAGAAACGGGTACAGAATATTCAAGACAAACTCCAAACTTTCCGCCAACAGTACAACCTGATTGACCCCGATTCTGCCTCGAAGCAACTCGCCGATCAGACTGCCAGTATTGCTCAGCAACGACTTGAGACACAAGTTCGGCTCAATGAAGCACGAGCGCTCTTCGCTGACATTCAAAGACAGTTTTCGCAACGGTCAAATGAACGAGTGACCTCCTCAGCGTTGAGTGAAAATCCGCGCTATCAGGCCTTGCTAAATCAACTCCTTGAGATTGAAAGCCAGATCGCGAAAGAGTCAAGCCTCTTCCGTGAAGATACGCCCAATATCCAGGTTTTACGAGACCAAAAAAATAATCTTTTACCTCTGTTGGAGCGAGAAGGTGCGCGGGTTGAAGATGGCCTTGCTAGCCGAATTCGAGAACTAGAAGCGCGAAATCAAATTTTGGCTCAGACCGAGCAAGTCCTGATTCAACGGGTTAAAAATCTGTCTATTGTTTCGCGTCAGTATGCCGATATTCAGCAGGAACTCAAAATTGCAAACGAGAACCTGAATCAGTTTCTGGCGAAGCGCGAAGCCCTCCGGATTGACGCTGGCCAGAAGAAAACGCCCTGGCAAGTTTTAACGCCTCCGGGTGAGCCAGTGCCATCTGCCACCAACGTCAAACGGTCAGCTATGCTGGGCGTCATTTTAGGCTTGCTGTTGGGGGTTGGTGCAGCGCTCTTGCTCGATCGCCTGAGCAACGTGGTCTATACCTCCAAAGAAGCTAAGCTTGCCAGCAAACTGCCGTTGTTGGGCGTAATTCCCTTTTATGCTGGTTTGGGTGAAACCGAAAAAGTCTCCCTTACAACCAACTTCTCTGAGTTGTTGAACCACGTCCAGCAGCGACTGGGGCTAGAAGCTGGCAAATCAAACTCTTACTCCACGTCTCCTTTCTATGAGGCGTTTCGATCGCTCTTCACCAACATTCAGTTACTCAATTCTGATACACAGATTCGCTCCTTTGTGATTACCTCTTCCGTTCCCGGTGAAGGGAAATCAACTGTGGCAATTTACCTGGCCCAAGCGGCGGCGGCTTTAGGTCAACGGGTTTTGCTAGTAGATACTGACTTACGCTTACCCCAAATTCATAATCGCCTAGAGCTGCTGAATGGTTATGGCCTCAGTAATTTGATTGCCTCGGAAGAGTTAACGCTGGATCAGGTGGTGCAGCAATCTCATTTAGATAGTGATCTGTATGTCTTAACGGCAGGCCAGATTCCGCCTGACCCAACTAAACTGCTGTCTTCCAAGAAGATGCAAGCCCTCATGGAGCAATGTCGGGCTGAATACGATCTGGTGATCTATGACTCCCCCCCGTTGATTGGGCTAGCAGATACCAAGCTGATTGCCTCTAAAACCGATGGAATTGCGATGGTTGTGGGTCTGGGCAAGGTGAAAAACTCTGAGTTTACCCGTTCTCTCGATGACTTGAAATCATTCCCTGGCGTTGTTTTGGGCATTATTGCCAACGGCTCAAAAGAACAAGATAAGAACCGATATTCTTACCATCGCTACTTCAATAATGGGGTGGATGCAGGATTGCAAGAACCCGCCCAGCTACCAACCCCCGCCCTTCCAACGATCGCCCTTGAACGGCCAGTCGGTGAAGACTTCAGCAAAAGCGTCAGCAAGTAAGCGATCGCGGTGGCAAAAAGAGATGCTTTAGCAATTGGGTGAAGCGCGTGTAGTATATTTGAATTACTCTCTTGCAGTCGCTTATGCCACGGTTTCTTCACATTGCGGATATCCATCTGGGTTATGACAAATACGACAACCCAGAGCGGACAAAAGACTTTTACTTTGCGCTGCAAGATGTAATTGATCGTTACGCGATCGCGGCAAACGTTGATTTTGTGCTGATCGCTGGAGATTTATTTGAGCATCGCAACCTCCAGCCCCACATTCTCAACCAGGCTCAACTCTGTCTCGATCAGCTCAAACAAGCCAATATTCCCGTCCTGGCGATCGAAGGAAACCACGATAATCGCCCCTATGGCACAAAGACAAGCTGGCTTCGGTACTTAGCCGATTGGGGCTTACTCATGCTACTAGAGCCTGAGTTAAACGCAGAGGGTGTCATGGTTTACACACACTGGAATCCGGAGAGCAAACGTGGCGGCTACATCGATTTGCCCTGTGGAATCCGGGTTTTGGGTTCGCAGTGGTATGGCACCTCAGCCCCCCGCGCGATCGCCACGATTGCTGCTGCGATTCAAACGCTGCCGCCTGCTGCTGGATCTACTGTGATGATGTTTCACCACGGGTTAGAAGGCCAAATTGCCCGCTATGAGGGGGCTTTGCGTTACGCTGACCTGCTACCGCTGCAAGAGGTCGGTGTGAGTTATCTAGCGCTGGGGCACATTCACAAAAACTACGCCAGAGAAGGCTGGGTGTTTAACCCTGGCTCGCTTGAAGCCAATAATGTCGAAGAAGCCGGGTATCAGCGGGGCGCTTATCTGGTCGAAGTCACACCCGCAGGCTTTGAAGCAGAACTCAAACAAGACTACTACCAGCGCTCGTGCGTGCGGTTGCGGTTAACGGCTAAAGGGCAGGAAACACAAGCCGAAATTGAAGCAGCTGCGATCGCCACTGTCCAAACGGCGATCGCCAAGGGACACATTGTGACGGAGGAGCAACCCATCGTTGAGTTGAAAATTGACGGAAAAATTGGGTTCGATCGCTTGGAACTCAACACCCGTCAGCTTCAGCATGAGTTGCAACAGCTCAGTAATGCGCTCATCTTTTTGCTCAAATTTGACGCAGAGTCAATTGAATTTGAGACGCACATTACCGAAGAGGCCAACCGCCTTCAGATCGAGCAAGAGATCTTTACTGACATGCTGGCCGCTCACAATACCTACAAGGCAAAAGCCCAAGAATTAGCACTTGGGCTGATTGAGCTAAAAGATCAGCAAATGCAAGGTCATTCCGAAGAGGAAATGTATGAGTTTGCCAAGAATTTGTTGATCTAGGCAGGTGAATGGTTAAAGGGGATGAAGCCGGATCTGGAGAAGTCAATCAAACAAATTAGAAAGCTTTAAGGCAAGTCCTGTCCCGATCGCTTGCGCGGCAAGACATTGCTAGATCTAACCAACTTTGCTGTTAATTCGACGTGAGTTTTGAGACAAAAAACGCGAGCCTAGATCGCCTCTATCTCGCTTCGCTGCCAGTTTGATTCAAAATATCAAGTGCGTATTGAGCCGCAATCAGGCTGAGCTTAGCCTTCTCAACATCGGAGAGAACTTCCCAATCGGCTTCTCGCACAGAAATCTCAACGGGCTTGGGCTGCGAAGAACGCAGGGCAAAAGCAAGCGGACGTGCTTGAACGCCAAGGTCTTCTAGCGTCCAGCCAGACAGCGCAGGAAGCACATCTTGAGCGGTTTGCACGAGTTGGTCGGCAAAGCTTTGAGTTGAGGTTGCAACTTGGGCCGCCCGTTGCGCGATCGCCTGAAGGAGGGTTTGCGGCACCCGCCCAAACCGTTCTTGCAAAGAGGTTTGCACTGTTGTCTCAGAAAACAGGCTATCTAAACCAGCAAAAAATGAACCTGCTTGTTGCTCAATCTCAGCATCAGAAAAACCAGCAAAAACATCTTGTGATTCAGCAAAGGCGGGGTCGGCATCAGGAGCCGCCGGATTCCAGGGGTAAGAGATGCGGGATTGGGGCTGATCAGCAACACTGATCCCATCTTCAGCCACTGTGCCGTCATCATCTAAGGTATAGCTAACGCCTTCAGCCTTCAGCAAAGCTTGAAGTAAATCTTGCTCAATATGAGCCGCACGATCGCTCAAACCATCGGAACACATAGCCTTGTTTTCCATTTCGGGACTCCTGCATACACTGACACACGGGCGGTGTTTTGTTTTGGTAGGGCTAGCTACAGGCTGATCTTTGATCATTCCGCATAGGTCATTGAAAATCTATTGTTTTGCGGAAATGTTCTCTATCAAACGGCTCAGCAAAACGATTTTAGAGCCTTTGTTGATTTTACAGGCGCTTGTCAAACCAGGTGTCCTATCAATTGGACTAATTAGCGGTTGTCATCAAGCGTACTCAACTTTCAACCAGTGAAACAGGTTTCTAACGCCCTTTCAGGTAGCAGGCAATCGTTTATTAACACCAGGTTAACCTGCTAGCAGTATTCTAATTCGGCACTTCAATTTGACCCATAGGGAGAAAAAGCGGTTATGTTAGAGCCAGTTCAGACGGTGCAAATTTTTGAAGATAAAGCCGATATCCAGGCATTTAGTGCAGGGCAAGAAATCTTCAAACAAGGCGAAGTGGGCCAATGTTTGTATGGCATTCTCGATGGGGAAGTTGAGATGCAAGTCAACGGGAAAGTTGTTGAAACCCTACTTAAGGGCGACATTTTTGGTGAAGGTGCTTTAGTTCATATCGATAAAACTCGCTACTCTACCGCGATCGCCAAAACAAACTGTAAGTTAGCTGCAATGACTGAACGGCACTTCATTTTTGCTGTGCAAGAAACCCCTATGTTTGCCCTAGAAGTTATGCGGAGTTACTCCGATCGCTTCCGCAGACTCAAGTCAATGATGTAATTTTGTGTGCTGGCTTTTGCAAAACACAACCAGCCAGTCCGGTTGGCCACCAACCTGGCAAGCTAGAGTTAGCGTCTCCTAAAGTTTGTGAGGTGATGCTACGTGTCTGTGATCTTATTGCTATACGGGTTTGGCAATGCCAAACCCCTTCCTCCCAAAGCTGTAGCAAATGTTAAACCTGGTCAGACTTTTAGCGATCGCTACAAAGCATCGTCTGGGGGATCTGCTAGGGTGATCGTGAACCGCTAACCAACTGCTTGTTATGAAAATTCTGGTGATGAACGCCGGATCCAGCAGTCAAAAGAGCTGCCTCTACGAGTTACCCAATGGGAAACTGCCGCAGCAACCACCCGATCCTTTATGGGAAGGTCAAATTTCATGGGTGGATGGAGAAGACCACGCCTCTGTGAAAGTCAAAACCGCGCACGGTGCAGCCTTGCAGACGAAGTTTCCGCCTGAGTCACGTGGTGAAGACACGATTCAACTGCTGAAAACCCTGACTAGTGGTGACACCCAGGTGATTGGCTCCCCCGACGAAATTGAGATCGTAGGGCATCGGGTCGTGCATGGAGGCAGCAAATGTCGTCAAAGCACCCGCATCACTGAAGAGGTTAAAACCGAGATTGAGCAGCTTTCAGACTTTGCTCCCATCCATAACCCGGTGAATTTAGAAGGGATCAAAATTACAGAAGCTTTTTTAGGGGCAGATGTGCCTCAAGTGGCGGTGTTTGACACAGCCTTTCACGCTGATTTGCCGCCAGCCGCGTACGTTTATCCCGGTCGGTATGAATGGTTAGAACAGGGAATTCGCCGCTACGGGTTCCACGGCATCAGCCATCAATATTGTGCCAATCGCGCGGCTCAGTTGCTGGGGCGAGACTTGCAAGAACTGCGGCTTCTGACCTGTCATTTGGGCAATGGTGCGTCGCTGACGGCCATTCGCAATGGTCGCAGTGTTGATACAACGATGGGGTTTACGCCCCTAGAAGGCTTAATGATGGGCAGTCGATCTGGGTCGATTGATCCCGGCATTTTGATTCGCCTGTTGCGACAAGACCACTACACCGTCGATCAGCTCGATACGTTATTGAATAAGAAGTCCGGCTTAGAAGGGCTTTCGGGTATCTCAAACGACTTGCGCGATATTGAAGCCGCGATCGCCACAGGGAATGAGCAAGCCAAACTGGCGCTAGATGTTTACATTCACCGTTTGCGGTGGCACATGGGCGCGATGTTGCCGAGTTTGGGTGGTATAGACGCGATTATTTTTACGGCAGGTGTCGGGGAGAATGCACCGAAAATTCGCGCTGAAGCCTGCGCTGCTTTTGGCTTCTTAGGGGTTGAGATTGACCCTGCCAAAAATGAAAGCCAACCAGTCGATCAAGATATTGCAACCCCTAACTCTAAGGTGCGGGTTCTCGTGATTCACACGCAGGAAGATTGGGCGATCGCGCAGGAATGCTGGCAAATCTACCACAATCCCCAGCTAGGTCAGCTTTGACGAATTATCACAAACAGCAGCGTATTAATTGAATCAGCGCCATAAAGAAAGTATTGGGAATGCGCGATCGGTGCCTGATGTGTTCCAGCTTACTTCTCATTCAGGCGCGACTTTGGCAACATCGTATACATTCAACCCCCGCTACTTGTTATGACTCAGGCACCCCCCAAAGCTCCCTCTGTGAATTTAGATGACCCCAAGTATTACTTCAATCAACAATTGAGCTGGTTGGAGTTTAATCGGCGTGTGTTGCACGAGGCAATGGATGCACGCAACCCGCTGCTTGAACGTGTCAAGTTTGCTGCCATTTTTAGCTCTAACCTCGATGAATTCTTTATGGTGCGGGTCGCCATTCTCAAAGAAGAAATCGAAGCCAACATTAAAAAACTCAGTCCAGACGGTCGTACGCCTGAGCAAATCCTCAATGCAATTAGCGATAATCTACGTCCGCTAGTGACGGCTCAATCCGAGTTGTTTGAGTACCAGTTACGGCCTCGACTAGCTGACGAGGGCATTCATATTTTGGAATATATTGATTTATCAGATGAACAGAAAGCGTATGTCCAAAACTATTTCTGTGAGCGGTTGCATCCCCTGCTAACTCCACTGGCTGTCGATACTGTTCATCCCTTCCCGCAGATGTCAAACATGAGTTTAAATCTGGCGGTTGTTGTCAAAGACCCCGAATCAGAAGAAGAGCAATTCGCGCGTGTCAAAGTCCCTGGAAGTCTACCGCGTTTTCTGCAACTGCCACCTGAACTGCAATACCTACCCTCTTCGCTCAAAAAGCAGAAGGGCAAATCGATTATTTGGTTAGGCATACCGATGGAGCAAGTCATTGCTCACAACCTGGATACGCTGTTTTACGGCATGGTGATTCAGGAGTATTACCCGTTTCGCATCACACGTGACTCCGACATTGACTATGAGGATGAAGAAAGTGGCAACCTTCTGCAAGCTATTCAGCAAGTATTGCGCAAACGGCATTTTGCAGGTTCAGTTGTGCGGCTTGAAATTCTCAAAGATACCTCTGAGTTTGTGCGTAACACCTTGATTCAAGGCATGGAGCTAGAAGAACAAGATGTCTACGATGTTGAAGGGTTGTTGGGCTTAAAGGATCTATTTGCGATTACCGGAGCCGCCCGCCCCGACTTGAAAGATCCGCCCTTTAACCCAGTCATTCCGCCCCGGTTGAAGCCCGTTGCGGCCCAAAACTCCAGTGATGGTAAGTCTCAACAAGATATATTTTCCATTCTGCGGGAGGGAGATGTACTACTGCATCACCCTTATGAGTCGTTTACGGCATCAGTGGAGCTGTTTATTACCCAGGCTGCCTATGATCCCAGTGTAAAAGCGATTAAGATGACGCTCTATCGGACTTCGAGTGGGTCACCGATCGTCAAATCCTTAATTGCTGCGGCTGAAAATCGCAAGCAAGTTGTTGCCCTGGTGGAGTTAAAAGCTCGCTTTGACGAAGAGAGCAACATTAACTGGGCGCAACAACTTGAAGACGCAGGCGTGCATGTGGTTTATGGGGTAACAGGGTTAAAGACCCATACCAAAATTGCGTTAGTCGCTCGTCAAGAAGGAGAAACAATTCGCCGTTATGTGCATGTTGGCACCGGAAACTACAACTCAAAAACAGCAGGACTTTATACCGATTTAGGTTTACTCACTTGTCAGGAAGAACTAGGTGCCGACCTGACTGACTTGTTCAACTACCTGACTGGTTTCTCAAAACAGCGGGTGTATCGTAAGTTGCTGGTTGCACCTGTATCTCTCCGAGATCGCATGGTTGCCATGATTGACCGCGAGATTGAACACTGCAAAGCGGGTAAGGCAGGCCATATCATCGCCAAGATGAATGCTCTGGTCGATAAGCCAATGGTGAAGAAGCTCTATGAAGCGGCGATCGCTGGGGTCAAGATTGAGTTGATTATTCGGGGTATGTGTTGCCTGTTACCCGGTTTGCCCGGTATCAGCGAAAATATTCGTGTGATTAGCATTGTCGGTCGCTACCTGGAACACTCGCGCATCTTCTACTTCCAGAATGACGGTGATGAAGAGGTCTACATTGGCAGTGCCGACTGGATGACCCGCAACCTCGATCGCCGGGTCGAAGCCGTGACTCCGGTGGAAGATCCAAAACTGCTAGCCGAGTTGAAGGAACTGCTACACATTTTCTGGGACGATAACCGCAACGCCTGGGAATTGCAATCAGACGGCACTTACAGGCAGCGCCAACCCTCACCCGAAGAACCGGATTACGCCGCTCAAACTGTGCTGATGCAACGAGCACTCAAAGCTGCAAAAGGTTAGTCATGTAAGGCGATTCGTTTCGATCGCTTGACTCTGGCTAGATGTCAGGCGATCGCTGGTTGAGTTAAAACCGTTCTCAAGTCGCTACAGAGAGGAAAGTGAATGGATTTGCAGCTAACAGACAAAACGGCCTTAGTGACTGGTTCAACGGCTGGCATTGGTTTAGCGATCGCAATGACCTTGGCACAAGAAGGCGCAACCGTAATTGTGAATGGTCGCACCGAAGTTCGTGTGAATGCTGCGCTGGATCAGATCAAGCAGAAAGCACCTGCGGCTAAGTTGCAGGGGTTGGTGGCGGACTTGGGCACAGTTGAAGGGGCACATACCCTCTTTGAGCAAGTTCCGCAGGTCGATATCTTGATCAACAATCTTGGTATTTATGGTGCGAAGGCGTTTGCTGACATCTCTGATGAGGAATGGTTGAACATTCTAGAAATTAATGTAATGAGCGGTGTGCGGCTCTCACGCCACTACTTGCCCAAAATGTTGCAAACCAATTGGGGCCGCATCATCTTTATCTCCAGTGAATCAGGCGTCAATATTCCCGCTGAGATGATTCATTATGGGGTGACCAAAACCGCGCAGATCGCCCTGGCGCGTGGCCTTGCCGAAACAACCGTGGGGACGAACGTGACCGTGAATTCTGTCTTGCCGGGGCCAACGCGATCGGAAGGGGTTGAAGAGTTTATTCAAGGCCTCGCCAGGGAGCAAAACGTTAGTCCTGAGCAGGTCGAGCAAGACTTTTTCGCCAAGACGCGCCCTTCTTCCCTGATTCAACGCTTTGCCTCAACCGATGAAGTCGCTGCACTCGTCGCATTTGTTGCCAGCCCACTCTCCTCCGCGACGAATGGAGCGGCGTTACGGGTTGATGGCGGGTTAGTGCGATCAATCGTCTAATTCTCAAGCCGAAAGCATCAAAGCCTAGCCTAGCTCGCTTGTTTAGGTAAGACGCGCACGCGGGCAAATTTCAATCCGCTAACGCCCTGCAGTGGTTGCACAGCGCCCCGTTCGGTGACTGGCTCAATCCAACCTTCGCGCACAAGATAGCGCAAGTATTGCTGATACTCTGACCACTCCTCTTCGGTGGAGTACACCAACGTCAACATACCCGGTTGCGTGATGCGCGCTTTCGTTTCTTCATCGAGCGCTTTATCAATTCGCTTTTTGACGATTTCATAACGAGTATCGCGCGTGCCTTTGACATCAAACAGCCGCTCAGTCGTCTCGTCGTGATAAATATCAACGGTCGAATCTTGGACTAGGACTAGATGAGTCACTTCCATATTGGTATTGCACTCCTGCTGGATTCGGAAGGAAGTGCGGGCACAGTCACAGACGGCTCGGAGTTGCTCATAGCGCAAGCTGCGGAGTTGGAAGCTACCAAATTTGAGATCAATGGATTGCCCCGCGTAAATCATGTGATCAATCCCGTCAGTTGCTTCTATATCGCAATAATGGGGTGAAATGCGTTGCATTCGCTTTTGCCAGCGTTCCCAGGTTTCACGTAGCATCGCGTTGATTTTGCCAACGGTGCTGTCGTAGGCGGCACGGGCGCGATACACACAATTTTGAGGATTATCACACGCTGCCTGGTAAACCGCGATCGCCGCCTGAGCCTCTGCCCCTGCTAATGCGAAGTAGTCAAAGTAAACTTCTAGATTGTCGCGCAAGTAACGTACCAGACTTACTTCAGCGTCAACCGTCACAGGCTCGTTGAGGTGGTGAATCTGCTCCAGCAGATCCAGCCGGAGTTGGTCGATCAGAGCCGCATCCTGGTTTTTGCCTGCCGCCTCGACGATCGCCAACCCTAGCTGAAACTGCTCCAACAAATCGGCTTGAATCGCCCGATTCCGCTCATCTGAGGAACCGCGAATATCTGAGATGCCGTAGAGGGGATAAACCGAGGTAAAGACAATTGGTTCGGGGGGCAGACCCAGACTGCGGCGCTCGGCTTCTTGCAAAAACCGCCACTCAACCGAGGGATGAATATTCGTGATGAATCGCCGCTGCACCAGCTGCCGTTGTGCGGCTGTGACTGCTGCTGTAAAAGCGGGAATTAATTCTTCGGCTTGACGACAATCGAGCGCATCAAAATTATTTGGCTGATCACTCATGATGCCAACGGCACCAATCGTTTTGAGCAAAATATTTTCTGAGTTTGAAAGATGCTCATCCACCCGCATCAAGGGCAAGATCAACAGCGATCGCATCCCCAATTCCAGCAGCTTTTGCCCATACTCGTTGCGGCAGTCATGGGCTAAGTCGGGCACCACCGTAACCCGATTGCTGCGCACCGCCTCCATCAAATGAGAATCGCGCAATTCATCCATTGAATAGGTGATGCCGTCCACATCTTCGCTGACGCTGCCAGTGAACAAGCGTACCTGGTCGCCGTCAATGCTGGCGATCGCGGAGTTGTTTGCCCGAAATAGCAGGTTAATTTGCTGATTGACTTCGTGAAATTTAGCAGGTTGCAAGATCGAATCTTGATCAATCAGCAGTTGGGTAATGCGGCGAATCGTTTCATTGGCTGTGACATCTACACCTTCTAACAGCAATCGACCTTCAACCCGGTAATTATCCATGTGCAACCGCTCCACCAGGCTTTGCAGGTAGCGAACATCAGTTAACTTAAACTCCAGTGCTTCTGGGGTGAGCGCTTGCCAGCCTAACTCGGCAAACTCGTCAAGGTCGGGGTTGATACGTGAAATGGTCAACTGCTCCGATCGCAAGCCAAACTCAACGTAGCGCGTCTCACCATGTAAAACGCTGGCGATCGCGACCCGAACGGGTTCATCCAACAGCCGATAACCGCGCGGATCGATGTGGTAAATCTCTTCTAAGACTCGGTGCAGCAGGTGTTTACGATAGAGCCGCACGACGCGCAGATAGTCTTCATCGGCTAACAGCGACTCTAACAAGATCTGTGCCCGATCAACACAGACCTGGGAGGGGTCTAACCCATCCAGGGGAACGCCACTCAGACGACAAAAGTGTTCGTTCGCGTAACGTAGTTTTAGAGTGTTTGGCTCCAACACCGCAACCAATAAACGGCTACAGCGATGAAAATAGCGGAGCCACTCTAGTTGCTCAACTCGCAACGGACGCCGCTGGCCGCGATCGTGAGATTGAGGCAAAACGCCATTAGCAGGAGACTCTGAACGGTCGTCCGCGACAGTGTTAATGAAAGAAACCGATGCATCGTAAGACACGGATTCAGAGCTTTGCATACATACCTCTGCAAAAAGCAACGACTCAGGATATGGCTAGTGTTCCGCAATTACACTTAAGAATCTCAGCCATTTGTGAGCATTGATGTGAGAGCTGACACAAACTTTGTGTGACGATCGGTGCAGCCGCAGCAAGAACTCCTGTGGGATGAGTTTAGCATTACCGCTTTTCTGGATCGATGGGGGCGCGATCGCCTCACAAAAATCTTACATTTCAGTCATTTGGGTAGCCCTGATTAGGGGGTAGGACGGTTTGCTTTCTCGAAAAGTTGCACCCAAGGAACCTCCGGATCCGCTCTAAAATGGTTGAAGTCCCGATGGCTGGTAATAAACGGTTTCCATGTTCAAAGTTGTTTCGCGTACTTCCTCCGCAGAGTTTGACCGCTGGACAGATGCTTTAGAAGCTGCTAAAGCCCTGATTCCCGAATGTAGAGGGCTAACCGAAGATATCCGAATCTTCTTGTGTGACGAATTGATCTGGCTCTATAGCCGCGAGCATAAGTATCCCAAATATATCGGGGCAGGGACTTACAATCGGTTGGCGCAGTTATTTATTCAAGAGACGTTGGAGGATGAGCAAGCCGCCGCTGAAGGCAAGGAGTAGGATACGTCAGTGCAACACATCAGACCTATATCCGTAAGCTCAATATCGAAATCTTGGAAGTTGCCTAATTTGCAGAAATCGTCCCTTTCTGGCGATGTTCATCCAGAGCTTGGGCGACCAGCCACTTAAAGCGATCGACAAAGACAGACTCAGCAAACTCTTCAGCCCGTTGAATACAGGCGTGAGAAAAGAAGCGCAACCCTTCAAACTGGGCGATCGCCTGACACAGATTCTCAACGGTCGGTTCAGCAAACAGCAGCCCTGTTCGATAATTCAGCACAATTTCGCGAATGCCGCTCTGCTCGCACGCAATCACGGGAATACCTCTGCCCATCGCTTCGACGGGTGAAAACCCAAAATCGGCATCGGCACTGGGAAAAATTAAGGCGCGGGTGTTGCTGTAAAGTTGCCCCAGCTCTGCTTCCGAAGGACGTTCAACAAATTGAATTGTCTCCCCAGCCAATTGGCGCAGGCGAGATTGCTCTGAGCCAGTCCCTACGACAACAAGCGGACGCTGCATTTGATTGCAGGCTTGAATCACGCGATCGACCTGCTGGTTCGGGGTGAGTGCCCCCACGTAGAGGTAGTAGCGTTCTCCGGCCTTGCCATCGGCGGCAATTTTGACGGGGGGTGGCACCACATCGGCGGTTCTGCGATAAAACTTCTTGATCCGATGGGCGACCGTCTCGGAGTTTGTGAAGAGGCGATCAAGGCGCTGTGCGGCGTAGAAGTCGTATTGCCGTAGCCGACTGCCACTCCATACGTCAAACCAGCGTGGCGTCAACGTGGAATAGGGGTTTGGTTCCCACAAACTGCGGGAAGGGGTGTGGCAGTAGCAGATGTGTAAAGCACTGGGGCTAGGTAGCACAGCATGACTGAGAAACCCAGCTGAGGACGAAATGACTAAGTCAAATCCTGACAAGTCCACCGACTCCCAAATGTAAGGCAGCAGGGGACGGTAACGCTCAGGCTGACGGGCGATCGCGGGGAGTTTTTGGCCCCAGGTGGGTCGCAGATCCCAATTAGCAAAGTGCGCCCAATCGGGACCAAGGCTGGGGCGATCGATAAAGGCGGTAAACACGGGAGCTTGCGGATAGATTTGGTGCAGCACTGCGAGTAACCGCTCGGCGTCACCGTAGGTCTGAAGAAAATCATGCACCAGGGCAACTTTCATTCGTTCTTGTACTCCTTATGTGGGTGCCCTGTTTTTGATTCTAAACCTGGCTAACCCCGATGCCAGCGAGTGCCCCCCGCCTGATCAATCAGGGTGATTCCCTGTTCTTGTAGCAAATTGCGAATCCGGTCGGCTTCCGCAAAATTCTTGGCTTTGCGCGCGGTTTGCCGTTCTTCGAGCAACGTTTCGATTTCAGCGTCACTCAAGCCGCCTGGAGTCGTCTCTTCGGCGGTTAGCTCGGCTTTCAGACCAAGAACATCTGCTAGCTCTGCTAAGGTGTGCCAGTGGTGTTGCAACTCAGCCGGGGCGATCGATGTGGTGCCCTCATGCACCAGCAAATTGCGCTCTCGCTTCAGGTCTTTGGCCAGGTCAAATAACACAGCTAACGCTCCAGAAGTGTTGAAGTCGTCATCCATCGCAGTTTTGAACTGGGCGATCGCGGTCTCAATTTTCGTGCCAACCGACTCACCACTCGTCCAGCCCAGTTGCGCCC
This sequence comes from Leptolyngbyaceae cyanobacterium M33_DOE_097, assembly GCA_015296075.1. Taxonomy (GTDB): domain Bacteria; phylum Cyanobacteriota; class Cyanobacteriia; order Leptolyngbyales; family Leptolyngbyaceae; genus DSRU01. The sequence goes on from DVDV01000408.1 coordinate 50,260, forward strand.
CAAACTCCGACTCAAACAACAGACCCTCTTTAATCGTCTGCCAACCATTCGCGGCGGCTTCTAATCCCTCGGCGGTGAAGTCAATCGGCTTGCGGTAGTGTGCCTGCAAAATAAACAGGCGAAACGCCATCGGGTCATACTCTTTGAGCAAATCGCGAGTGAGGCGGAAGTTGCCCAACGATTTCGACATCTTTTCGCCATCCATATTGACGAAACCGTTGTGCATCCAAAAACGGGCGAGCGGCTTGTGTGTCACCGCCTCACTTTGAGCAATCTCATTCTCGTGATGGGGAAACTGCAAATCCATGCCTCCAGCGTGGATGTCGATCGAGTCGCCTAACTCTTGCCGCACCATCGCCGAGCATTCGATATGCCAACCGGGCCGCCCCTCACCCCAGGGTGACTCCCAGGCGGGTTCTCCGGGTTTAGCGGCTTTCCAGAGGGCAAAGTCAAATAAGTCTTTCTTTTTCTCGCTCTCGTCTTCGACCTCGACCCGTCCGCTTGCGCCTGCCTGCATCTCATCCAGCTTGCGACCCGACAACTTGCCATAGTCAGCAAATTGTCGCACTGCATAATACACGTCCCCCTCGGAGGCGTAGGCAAAGCCCTGCTGCTCTAACTCGTGGATCAGGCGCTTGATGCCGTCAATCGTGTGGGTGGCACGCGGGTAAACGTCAGCCCGTAGGATGTTGAGCCGATCGCTGTCTTCAAAATACGCCTCGATATACCGCTCAGCGATCGCCTGCATCGTCGTCCCTTCTTGCACGGCTCGATTCAAAATCTTGTCATCAATGTCGGTAAAGTTTTGCACAAAGCGCACCTGGTAGCCCAGCCACATTAAGTAGCGGCGCACCACATCAAAAATAATGAAGGCTCTGGCATTACCGACGTGAAAGTAGTTGTAGGCCGTGATGCCACAGACATACATTCGCACCTTACCGGGTTCGATGGTCTCAAACGGTTCTTTACGACGGGTTAAGGTGTTGTAAATAGCAAGTGGCATAACACAAAAAGGGTAAACACAAATTGGGATAGCAGGTTCAAAATTGCTATTAATCCTTGACGACGGACAAAGATCAGCTTTTGCTTGAACGAATTGCGAGATAATTTAGGATAGCAAGGCAAGGTTGAGCTTCTGCTAGCTAAAATGCAGAAACAGACCTGAGATTATTTTCTACCTTTACGAGCGATCGCACTATGCAATCCACAGCTTCACCCGCCTCAGCAATGGATACTCCCAAAACGGGCATGCCTGTCACCATCATTACAGGCTTTTTGGGCAGTGGCAAAACAACCCTGTTAAACCACATCCTGACCAATCAGCAAGGGCTGAAAACGGCTGTTTTAGTGAATGAGTTCGGCGAAATTGGGATTGATAACGAACTCATCATTGCCACCGAAGACGATGGCGGCATGGTGGAATTGAGTAACGGTTGCATTTGCTGCACCATCAACAATGACCTGATGGAAGCGGTTTATAAGATTTTAGAACGGCAAGAAAATGTCGATTACCTGGTTGTCGAAACGACCGGATTGGCGGATCCCCTACCCGTTGCGCTGACTTTCCTCGGCACCGAACTGCGCGATATGACCCGGCTCGACTCGATCATCACCGTCGTGGATGCCGAAAACTTTAGCCTTGATTTGTTTAATAGTCAGGCGGCTTATAACCAGATTGCCTACGGCGACATTATTTTGGTGAACAAAGCTGACCTGGTTGAAGAAGCCGATCTCGACTTGCTCGAAGTGCGACTGCGTGACATTAAGGGAGATGCGCGTATTTTGCGGACGGTGAAAGGTCAGGTACCTTTAGGAATGTTGCTCAGCGTCGGACTGTTTGAGTCTGATAAGTATTTTGAGCCAGAAGCAAAGCCTGCGCATGACCACGACCATGAGCACCATGATCACGCGCATGACCACGACCATCATGCCCACGCTGAGCACGCACATCACGATCACGCCAACTGCGACCATGCCCATGGGCATTGCGAGCATGATCACGACCACGATCACCACCATCACTCTGATCACCTGGAGCAAGATGGTTTTACCTCTCTGTCAATTCAGAGCGATCGCCCCTTTGACCTCCGCAAGTTCCAATATTTTCTCGACAACCAGCTGCCCACCAACGTTTTCCGCGCAAAGGGCATTCTCTGGTTCCGCGAAAGTGCCAAGCGTCATATCTTCCATCTCAGTGGCAAGCGTTTCTCGCTAGATGACTCTGAGTGGAACGGCACTCCCAAAAACCAACTGGTGCTGATCGGGCAAGATCTCGACCACGAAAAGCTGCGATCGCAAGTAGAAGCTTGCCTTGCGATGCCTGACTCAAACCGGGGGCGCGGCTTCGGACGCTAGATTTAACCGAGATCAATCACCTGCCGCTTAAAAATGAGGGGAAAGCAAACAGTCTTTACCCCTCTTGTGGTTTTTTGATTTGGTAACCGCCCTATGCCGTGCGATCGTCAGGTTCTCGTGTGTCAATACACCAATTGCGTTGCGAATGACTCGCAGGCTGTTTTAGCCGCGTTTCAAGCAAATCCTGTCGCTGGAGTAGAGATTGCCGCCTCTGGATGTCAGGGGCAGTGCAACATGGGCACAACTGTGCGAATTTTGCCGGATGAAACCTGGTACGCCCGCGTTAAACCCGAAGACGTGCCAGAAATTGTCGAGCAACATCTCAAGCTCAACCAACCCGTCGATCGCCTGCTCCACCCCCGCTTTCATCCCCGCTTTTCTTTTTGAGCGATCGCTGGTGTCTCCTCTTCCCCTACAGTGAGGCCACTACACGCCACCGCTATGCATAAGACGAGCTGATAACCTCTCAACAAAATTTAATAAGAGTTAGGTGTCAAGACAGTCAGGCTAACCAACTCATCTAATTCCCCTGATTGGGCTGCGAGACCGACGATTTGCCACCTAATCACCTAGACTACTGTTCTGTAGAATGATTTTCTTTTATAACGAGGAAAGCTTTCTCACCCGTTTCAATTGAAGACTGCCGTTCTTTATAGGGTAAATCTGTGTCAAAGCTAGAATTCCCTGCACTGCCTGTATTTGACCACGTAGAAGATGAGCGATCGCATCGCCAACAGCGATTAGCTGCGGCATTTCGTCTATTCGCTCACTTTGGGTTTGATGAAGGTGTCGCGGGTCACATCACAGTCCGCGATCCTGAATTTCCAGATTGCTTTTGGGTCAATCCGTTTGGCATGTACTTTGGTCACATTCGAGTATCAGATTTATTACTGGTTAACCACAAGGGTGAAGTGATTCGAGGGAACAGACCTGTCAACACAGCGGCTTTCGCGATTCATTCTCAAATTCATCAAGCCCGACCTGATGTAATCGCGGCTGCTCATGCTCACTCACTTTATGGCAAAGCGTGGTCAACGCTTGGACGTTTGCTCGATCCTCTGACCCAAGATGCGTGTGCTTTTTATGAGGATCACGCTTTGCACGCTGATTACAGTGGGGTCGTTTTAGATATTCAAGAGGGTAAGCGTATTGCCACCACATTGGGAGAACGCAAGGCTGTCATACTTCGTAACCACGGCTTATTAACGGTGGGCAAATCCGTAGATGAAGCGGCGTGGTGGTTTATTACAATGGAGCGCTCTTGTCAGGCTCAACTCTTAGCTGAAGCAGCAGGAAAGCCGGTCTTAATTGATCCTGAAACAGCTCGTTTAACCTACAGCCAGATTGGGTCGTCTCTGCTTGGATGGTTTAGTTTTCAGTCCCTATATGACATGATCGTGCGTCGAGAACCAGATTTACTTAACTAAATAGGGGTGCTTCAGTTGATTGCGAGCAGAAAACTTGATTTTGATAGTGTTTAATCACCTCAGAGTTTGGCCTGAATGTTTACCTTTTCCTATTTCAGTTGTGAAGTGGGGAATCTGTGTGAAAGAGGGTGATTTTGGGAGCAGTTTACAATTCAAATAGGCTTGATATGGGCGAATAGTTATTCGATAAAAATAAGGGATAAGAAATATGAAAACAGTAAATAGCCTGTATATCCAACCTTTATCAGAAACGGTTGGAAAAGAAATTATTAATATCGAAAATATTGATATCCTTAGCTTAAATAAAGAATCAATCATTAACTTATTTCAATCTGAAGGAGTATTGTTATTCAGAGGTTTCGAGACGGATATCGAGACATTCTCGAAGTTTACAAATCAGTTTAGCGAAAACTTCATGGATTATGCAGGAGGGGTATTTAACCGCCGAACAATCAATGGAGATTCCACCGTTTTAAGTGTGAATGACTTCAAACATGAGATTAAATTGCATGGAGAGATGTATTATCAAAAAAATATCCCTCTAATGCTTTGGTTTTTCTGTATTCATCCTCCAGTACAAGCAGGTGAAACAATCATTTGTGATGGAAAAAGCTTTTTTGCCGAGCTTAGCCAACCTCTAAAAGAGCTGTTTAGCCAGAAAAAGTTGAAATATCGTGGTTTCTTAGATAAAGAAACCTGGAAAAGACAGTATAAAACTGATGACTTAAATATACTAAAGCAAGTATGTAAGAGTAATGATACGCAGCTACAAATTAATCAAGATGAATCAATAAATATTCAGTACATTTGTCCGGCGATTCGTCCCAATCGATCTGGAGAATATCTGGTTTTTATTAATAGCTTGTTGCCAGCAAAAAGCATGGCTCCAAGTAGTATTTCCTTTGAAGATGACTCAGAGATCGATGATGAAATCATGATTGAGTTAAATGAAATTGCCGAAAAAATAACGGCGGAAATCTGCTGGGAAAAAGGCGATATCTTGATGATTGACAATACCCGAATTATGCACGGTCGGCGAGCTTTTAGTGATGATAAACGCGACATCTGCTTACGGCTATGTTCTCCCTCCTTTTCATAGGTAAAGATGGTCTTCTTCTAATTGAAGAATGATTTAGGAAGGGATAAGTAAATCGGTTAGAAACATAGTTCATTCGATCCTCTCTCCTTCTCCCCTAGTCCTCATACCAACTGGTTCGCCACGCGGCTTGCGCCTGGGCGATCGCGCGTTCTTTTTGTTTTTTCTGATAGTCTTGCCCCAATTTCTTTAACTGGGCCTGCAACTGACGAATTTGAGTGCGAGCAGCACCGAGAGGAACATCGGCAAACTCGATTTCGGCAAGGCGCAAGTTAACAGCCACAATGTGAACCAGTCCCGCACGTTTGGGTTCGTCGGGCACAGACTCGGACTCAGCGGTGGGCTGACGCGCTTCAACCAGCAGATTGAGCAGATTAGGTTTGCCACCCCCAATATCAGAAGCCTCGGCTTTACTGGCCGCTTCGAGTAACGGTTCTGGCAACTTGTTGGGCAGAATTGTGGCTTGTTGCAGGGTGCGATTCACGGCGTGAGAGGCGGTTTGCAACTCATTCATGATCGCCTGCTCCAGGTTTTGCTGCCAGCGTGCCAGTGGCGCCGGGGTGAGCGATCGCGGTTCTGATGGGGGTGGTTCTGGGCTGGGTTGAGTTTCAGACTCAGAGCGCAGTTGCACATCAGAGACAAGTTCTGGCAGTTCGACTTGTAGCTCTGCGTGGGCTTGTTGCAAGATCTGCGATAAAAGCGCATCGGGTTGCGGCCGCTCGACTTCGAGTGCAACTTCAACCGTCGGTGGATAGAGTTGAGCCATTAACTCTTCCCGAATTTGTTTAGCCAACTGGCGCACAATTTTTTGAAGGTCTTCGCGCTGCCCTGCAGTTAACTTAAGAAATTGCTCAGGATAGCCTTCGGTACAAACCTGGTAAGCGGCCATGACAAGCTGTTTTTGAGTGGCAGTTCCTAACCGATTCAAATAGTCAGAATAAGCCGCTTGCATTTCTTCAGACAGGTGAACAACTGCCTGGTCTAACTTGGCCAAATCTTTTTCAATCTGTGTCAGTGAAATAACCATACCTTTCGCAGACGCTATAGGAGAGAGTGCAGCAAATGATTTGAGAAACGGCTCGCACCGCGAAAACCGCATGAAGTAACGCAGGGGGGAAGGAGAGACCCTGTGGAAGCTAACGATCGCCCGCTGACCTGGCAATAACCCAATCAACTGCCTGAAAAAATATCGCGATCACCCAACTGAATTGTATCGTTTTGATTTGGCAAGCTAAATCGGGTAAACCGAGCAAACCCTGAACGGTTATGACAATCAAAATCCGGTAGACATCAACTCAGCCGAGTTAAGAGAGCCGCCGGGTTTTGTAGCTGCGACGACGAAGTAAAAAGTCGGGCAGATCGAGCTGCGTGTCGCGGTTAAAGCGGGCGGGCGTAATCGCCGAAGACTGGTTTTGGTCGATCGCCGAAAGTCGGTTCGCTTCCAGATCGGCAAGAATTTCTTGCACTTCCGACGGCAGGTTTTCCAGGTTGCCATCCAACAGGTGTTTGAGCTGCTGAATCTGTTGATAGCTATGAACGTACCGATCTTTCCAATGTTGCACGGCTGTTTCATATTCGCTGGCCTGCTGGGCTTGATGCAGAATTTGTTCTTGCATTTCAGCCACCTGACTTTCTAAGTCGGCTAAGCGCGATCGCTGCCGTTCGCGATCAACTTCAGCTTCTTGATGTGCATGTTGAATTAACAGCTTTGCCGTTTCAGTACGTGCAAGTTGGGTTTCTAACTCACCGATCCGATTTTGGGCCTCGATAAATTCTTGCGGCGAAATAGGGGCAACTGAGAAATGGGGGCGATCGCGCACCGTTTGCATTTGTTGAAGGGACTGTTGCAACCCACTTAAGCAGTCATTTAACTGATTCAGCAAGTTTGTTTTTTCGGCAACAGAGACAATTGACTCATCGCTGGCGGTTTCTGCTAGGGCCAGCAACGTAGTCTGGGTGCTGACTAACATCTCGATCAAAGTCGTTTCCCACCCGGCTCTCAAGGCGGCTTCGGCTTCCAGCTCAGAAACCCGTTGTTGCTGATGTTCTAGCACGGCTTTGAGCTGGTCAACATCGCTATGGAGTGAATGCCGTAAGCTTTGGTTAGCAGACCGCTCTCGCAGCAGGTTTGCACAAAAATCATTCACATCTGTATTTTGCGACTGAGAAAGTTCTTCTACCACGCGCAAGATTTCGTGCAACACACGTTGCTCCTGTTCAAGGTTGGCTTGAGCCAGGTCAAGGGCTTGTTGCTTTTGACTCAGTTGCAGCTTTAGCTGGTGAATCGCCTGTTGTTGGATATTGGCGATTTCTTCAGTAGTTGCCAGTTGGTTTTCGAGAAATTGTTGCTCGATCAGTTGTTGCTGCACCTCACGGATACACAACTGGGACTGATCAAGTGCTTGCTCAAGTTGTTGAATGCGAGTTAGCTGTGTTTGCGTTTGCGATCGCAATTGCACCAGTTCTAATAACAACCCTTGTTGCTGCAACTCAGTCAGGGCAAAGTTGTCACTTATTGGATGCGCTTGGGTTGCGTCACTCTGCGGTAAGGGACAGCTTAACTGGTCAATCGCAGCAAAATCATAGGCGAGCGTGAGCTGAATCAGCTGATGTTGCCCAGCCGTGGGAGGGGTCGGTAAGTTATCAGAGGCCGAAAAATCCTCTGATGCTCGAGATCGTTGGAGTGGGTCAAATTCCACCACTGGATACTCTCACTTAATGGACCGTGCGCGACTCAAAAAGTCAGCAAAGTGCCTATTAGAGTAAACGATCTGAGTGGTAAATCGCCTCCGTAGCGATCGCAAAGTTATTGATTCTTCTAACTTCCTTCGGTGCAATCAGTAGCGAGCGGCACAGAGGCTTCGGGCACATTGTTGCCGTTTAACGACCACCGATAATCAAATTTCAAGTGATAGCGCTCACAGGTTTCTTCGATTTGTCGCTGCTGTGACAGAGCCTTGCGCAAGGTAATGATTAGCTCGTGAACCTGTTCTTGCAAAAGGGGCTTTGACTCAATTGCTAAAACGGTCTGTCGCTCTAGGAGTTGCAGTAGCAATTCATAGTGAATTCGAGATGGCAGGGGAATTGGTTCCATAACAACAGACACAACGAAGAATGGTTTACAGAATGCCTACCCTTGGGTTGAGCGAGAGCAGCGTTAGAAAAGTTGAGCTAGTGCAGCTCCGGGGTCAGGTTGTCGCATAAACGACTCACCAATTAAAACGGCGTCAGCGCCAGCGTTTGAAACCAGTTGGAGATCCTCAGAAGTATAGAGACCTGACTCACTCACAACACAAATGGATCGCGATCGCAGTTGATCAATCCGTGCGGACAGCAAATCATTGGTTGTTTGAAGGCTGACTGAAAAATCTTGCAGGTTGCGATTGTTAATGCCAATCAGCGCCACCCCATCTAGAGCCAGCACTCGGTCTAATTCTTCCAGAGTATGCACTTCGATCAAAGCAGTCATACCCAAAGAATACACAATCTTTAAGAAATATTGCAGGTCTTTATCGGGCAGCACAGCCGCAATCAACAGCACGGCATCCGCACCATTTAACCGAGCCAGAAAGACCTGATAAGGGTACAGCACAAAGTCTTTGCAGAGCAGGGGGAGGTCAACTACAGAGCGGATCTGCGCTAAGTAGTCAAAACTACCCTGAAAGAAGCGTTGATCCGTCAAAACTGAGAGGCAGCTTGCGCCACCACGACCATAGGAGAGCGCAATATCAACTGGGTCAAAGTCAGGCCGAATCACCCCTTTGCTAGGGGATGCCTTTTTGACTTCTGCAATCACAGCTGGCTTAGTCTTGCCCTGTTTCAATGCCCCTAAAAAATCTTTGGGCGGGGGAAGATCACGCACTTTAAGACGCAAATCATTCAATGGAAGCCGCTCACGCCATTGCTCAACTTCGACTTCTTTGTGCCAGACAATTTCTTCAAGAATATTTTGCGGTTGGGCATCCGGTACTTGCACCGAAAACTGCAACTCTTGCAGTTTCACAGAGGGACTCGGCTGACGACGACGAATTTGCATAAGACTCGAACGAGAGGTCAAAAGAGGCAGGGCGATCGCGCTGCAAAAGCGCACTAATTGATAGCGTAACCCAAATGAGTAAATTTACCGCCTGTCTTGCTACAGCTTGACTTCCCCTTAATGTGAAGATCTCAACTGGCGACAGAGCGGGGATCAAATACTTGAGGGATTGCTGTCTTAGCGTGCCCTCAAAACAGACTCAAATTTCGATTTAGATGACATTTTGATCCCCATTCAGCGGTTGCGTCGTAAGGGAACAGTCGGCAGATCGAAAGGAGCCGCCAAGCCTTTAAAACTGAGTCTGTGAATGGCTAAAGGAGGCAACTCATTCGATAACGAGTTGCCCCAGAGATGATTGGGTAATTAATGGGCACCTGCTGCCTGCTTGTAGGCTTCATCCAAAACTTCTGAAAGTGTCGGATGCGTATGCACCAAGAATGCAAGGTCGTTCACCGATTGACGCTGAGCGATCGCACTGGCAGCTTCACTGATCAGGTCGGAGGCGTGCAGTCCAAAGATGTGAACCCCTAACACCTCGCCGGTATCTTTGCGGAAAACGAGCTTGGCAACACCATCCGTTTCGTTCTCAGCGATCGCCTTGGCGTTGCCCTTAAAGTAAGTGCGGACGCTTGCCACTTCAAACCCTTCTGCTTCACCGAGGGCTTTAGCTGTAGGCTCGGTCATCCCCACAAATCCAATTTCGGGATGGGTGAAGGCGGCGGCGGGAATGCTGTGGTAATCGACAGGACGGGGGCGATCGCACATGGCTTCAACGGCAGCAACGCCCTGGGCGGAGGCGGTGTGGGCTAGCATCATCTTGCCAGTTGCATCCCCAATCGCATACAGGTGGGGCACAGGTTCACCATTCGCTAGAACCACTAAATGGTCATTGACAGGAATAAAGCCACGCCGATCTAACTCAACGCCCACCGAGTCTAAGCCTAGATCTTTGGTTGCTGGAATGCGGCCCGTTGCCACCAGGCAAGCATCAACTTCTAGCGTTTCGACAGGCTCTTTGGTTTTGGCATCCACTAGCTCAATCACAACAGGCGAACCGGGGGTAATCTTTTGAGCTAGAACGCTGGTTTTTGTCTCAATATCGCGAGGCGTAATCAAAACCCGCTGAGCCAGTTTAGCGATATCGGGGTCAAACCCTGGCATCAGCTGATCAAGGGCTTCAATCAGTGTGATTTCGCAGCCGAGAGCCGAGTAAACGTCGGCAAACTCTAAGCCAATGTAACCACTGCCGATGATGGCAATCCAATCTGGTAGCGACTCTAGCCGCACCGCGTCATCGCTGGTGAAAACTGTTTTGCCGTCAATCTCAATCCCCGGTGGCACAAACGGTACAGAACCGGGAGCCAAAATAATGTCTTTGGCGGTGATTACTTTTTCGCCAGTGGGGGTGGTGATGCTGACCTTTTGGGTTCCTGCAACTCTGGCCCAGCCTTCAATAATGTCTACCCCAAGCCGCTGCATACTTTTGACCAGGGCTTCTCGCTGCTTGGTCACAATGTTGTTAGCGTGGTCGGCGATCGCCTGCCGCTCAAACTGCACCCCACCCACATGAATGCCGAGCGCTTCCCAATGGTGGGCGTTTTGTAGTTCACGCACACGCCCAGAAGCTGCTAACAGTGCTTTTGAAGGGATACAGCCGCGATTCACACAGGTGCCACCCATCACTCCAGCTTCGATGATGGCTGTTTTGAGGTTGCAGCTAACTGCATGGAGGGCCGCTCCATGACCACCAACCCCTGCGCCGATAATGACCAGATCGTAATCAAATGCCTGACTCACTGTTTTCTCCTGGTGGGTTCCTTCTTCATTTTCGATTGTGAGGGGGAATCAAACAAGTTTCTCAGCCCTGAAAATTCTTGCGTGTTGCCTGGGTACGCTAAAAAGTATGGAGCATAACACTCTAGCGCGATCGCCCTGCCCAAAATGCTCCCTTTACTCGGCTGTACTCCTCACCTCAAAAATTGCAATCTCAATACAGCAGTCTATTACAGAACATGATCAATCGGTATTTTCTCTAATTCACGCCATGCAGATCTTGAGCAAGATAGAGCAAAGAGCATGTAATGAGGGGTCAGCATCAAGCTGCAATTTTTCTGCATCTGTGCCAAAATCCACCCATTCCAATTGTTTGTTTGATCGCGTTGAATCTTCTTGTCGGGAGTTGACCCCTATGGAGCAACATAGAGAGCTGCGTCAAGCGGCCACAAAAGCCTTTCAAGAGTCGCTTGATCAGTTGCAAGAAACTCTTGAAGCAGAGGAAACAAACCGTCAAACAACTAGAGCGACGGCCACCAATCAACCTGCCAAACCTGTGAAACCGCCGCAAAAGGCATCAGCCGGGTTTGATATGAAATCGTTTGAGCAAGCTGTAGCCGACATTGATCAATTTTTTGAGCGCCAGCAAAGTCGCTCTACCGACGCCTAAAAAGTCTTCTGGAAAAAATTAGCTATCCTAACTCAATTCTTTTTTCTTGCTTGTCTGCGTAAACTCGCTGTCGTTTGACTTCGTACAACATCAGAGCCGCCGCGATCGCCACGTTTAGCGACTCGACTTTTTCAGCAAGGGGAATTTGCACCGCACAGTCAGCTAGTGCTGCGATGTTGTCTGACAGACCATTTCCTTCATTCCCCAGCAGCAAAACTGTGGGACGGCAGAAATCGACTTCCCAGTAAGTCTGAGTTGCCGTTGGTAGGGTAGCAACAACTTGCAGCCCTTGATCACGAAACTCGCTAATGGTTGCTGCCAGATCAGGGCTGACCTGCATGGGCAACTGAAACCATTGCCCGACTGAGGCCCGCAGCACTTTGGGATGCTCTGGTTCAACGCTGTCTTGACTGAGGATTAACCCGTCAGCCCCAACGGCGGCGGCAGTGCGAATGATGGTGCCCAGGTTGCCTGGGTCTTGCAAGGTTTCCAAAACAATCCCCAAGCTGTGAATTTGGGGTGTTGGCATTGACTCATGGGGAAGGGTCGCGACGACGCCATCGGGGGTGACAGTAGTCGCGATCGCTGCCAAAACTTCAGGACTAACCAACTCTGCTCGTTGTGCTAGTTGGGTGAACCTGTGCCACAACTGCGGATACTTTGCTTGCCAATCAGCGGTGTAACACACAGTTGCTAACGAACGGTTGGCCAAACAGGCAGCTTCAACTAGGTGGGTGCCCTCAATCAGAAAAACCCCTTGCTCGTGTCGCTCTTTGGTTCGCTGAAGCTTTCTTAATTGCTTAACCAATGGGTTTTGTAAACTCGTTAGCATGGTGCAGAAGCCAGCATCTCTGGTTGTTTAGCCGCGCTTGAATTTGGAGTGGGCGATCGCGCGTCTTTCAGCTTAAAAAATGAATGGAAAAATTGAAACATCAATTTCCATTGAAAAAAATCAATTGTGTTGATTGATTAAAATATGTTGTCAAAACAGAAAATTGATTAAATACTCTTAAATTGGCTTGACAAAACCTTCTCTCCATGCGTAGAAAGGTTCATTCAATAAATAACTGATCTCGTCAAAAAGAACGAGTCAAATAAACTATCAACCTGGCGATGCGGAACCCGGGACTTGAACCCGGAAGGTATTGCTACCACTAGAACCTGAATCTAGCGCGTCTGCCAATTCCGCCAGTTCCGCAAATGAAAAAACTAAAGCAGCGATTCACTATAGTGTCGGAAAGTCGAGAGTTTGTCAACCACCTAATTGGATTAAATTATGTCTATCTGGGGCATTTCATCGCAAATTCTGCTGGTTACCAGGGCAAAATACCATAGACTTTTCGAGTCCTTCCGGTAGAATACAGGCATCTTTTGCGACATCGCTCTAAGAATGGCTTTGAGTGTTGGCTATCATTTCGGAGGATAAGACCATTTCTCTCGTATCTAATCTCCCTAACAATTCTTCACCTTCCGAGGAGTTCCCAGTTCTTGAAATTTTGGGCGGCAACCCATTAAGTGGTTACGTCCCGGTCAGTGGTGCAAAAAACTCCGCATTGGTTATTTTGGCAGGTACGCTGCTCTGCTCTCAGACTTGTCGCATTCGGAATGTTCCCAACTTGGCGGATGTGAACCGAATGACTCAGATTCTGACTGCCTTAGGAGTCAAGGTACGACGAGAAGCTGATGCCCTAGAAGTTGATGCAACTCATATTGAACACTCTAAAGCCCCCTATGAGTTGGTTAGCCAACTCCGAGCCAGCTTCTTTGCAATTGGTCCCATTTTGGCGCGCTTGGGTGTTGCACGCATCCCCCTACCAGGTGGTTGTGCGATTGGTGCGCGTCCAGTCGATTTGCATGTGCGTGGTTTGCAAGCGATGGGAGCCGATATCCAGATTGACCACGGCATGGTCAATGCCTTTGTGCGCGGTGGTAAGCGGCTCAAAGGGGCACGTATTTATCTCGATTACCCCAGCGTGGGCGCAACCGAAACGTTGATGATGGCAGCCACCCTGGCTGAGGGGGAAACGATTCTTGAAAATGCGGCTCAAGAACCCGAAGTCACTGATTTAGCTAACTTTTGTCGGGCCATGGGCGCTAAGATTCGTGGCGCTGGCACCAACACAATTGTGATTTCAGGGGTGCCTAGTCTGCACACAACAGATTACAGCATCATTCCCGATCGCATTGAGGCTGGCACGTTTTTGATTGCCGGTGCGATCACTCGCTCTGAGATTGTGGTTGGTCCGGTTGTGCCAGAGCATCTCACCGCTTTGATTGCTAAGTTGCAGGCGATCGGAGTGCAAATTGTGCCCGAAGGCTCTAATCGATTGAAAGTCATCCCTAGCAGCCAGTACTTTGCAACTGATGTTGAGACGCTGCCCTATCCTGGCTTCCCCACGGATATGCAAGCGCAGCTCATGGCGTTGCTGACCATTTGCGAAGGTGACAGTGTGATTAGCGAAACGGTATTTGAAAATCGCTTGCGTCACGTGGCTGAGCTAAATCGCATGGGTGCCGATATTCGGGTGAAGGGCAACAATGCGCTTGTGCGCGGAGTCCCTTTCCTATCGGGCGCGCCTGTCTTAGCAACTGACCTGCGGGCATCGGCTGCACTTGTGTTAGCAGGTTTAGCGGCTCAAGGCAAGACAACCATTAGTGGGTTGCACCACTTAGACCGTGGCTATGAAAAGTTAGAAGCGAAGCTGAGTGGTTTGGGTGCCAAGTTGCAACGAGTCTACGCTGACGGCAGCGTGCGTCAAGTTGAGAGCTTAGTCGAAAACAAGGTCTAGGGTAATTACCTCAGATAATTGAACCGAAGGGAACCATACACGAGTGTGGTTCCTTTTTTTAGAGCAAACAGCCGTATAGCCTAGCGGCATGGCTGCGCTAATGCCCGTTCACGCTGTAATTAAATTCTCATTCTTTAGGAATTATGGATTGAATGAAGTCGGATAGTTTGCCCATTCATGCAGTGATTGAATTCTCCTTCCTAAGCAGTTAGCGACATCAGCCTTTGCGCCAAAATGCCTGTGATTCGAGGCGAGTCTCGCTATACTAGGCTTACAGCGTTCACTATGCACCCTATGTCCATTCCTAAAACATTGCTGTTAGGGTTGAAGGCCGAGCAGTTTCGTCATCCGCTTGACTTGCAAGCGACTGCCAACTTAAAAAGCCTTCCAGGTCTTGATTTGGCGGTTCGTAGCTTGTTGGGACCGATCGCAGAGCAGGTTTTTTATCTTGAAAACATTGCTGCCAGCGTTCAGGTGAGTGAACAGCAATTGCCGGATTTGCACAAGCTTTTGTTAGAAGCCTGCCAGGTGCTTGATCTAGAGCCACCCCAGCTCTACGTGCGACAGCACCCTGTGCCCAATGCTTATACGTTTGCGATGCGAGGTAAGCAGCCCTTTATTGTGGTGCATACTTCTTTGATCGATTTGCTTACGCCAGCAGAAATTCAAGCGGTGATTGCGCATGAATTAGGGCACTTGAAGTGTGAGCATAGCGTTTATCTTACTTTGGCTAACATTTTGGTGTTGGCAACAGGGCAATTGCCAGGGGCGGGCAGTGTTCTAGCGCAAAATTTGCAGGCGCAGTTAATGGAGTGGGTACGCTGTGCTGAGTTTAGTTGCGATCGCGCCGCTTTGCTAGCGACTCAAGATGCTCGTGTAGTGGCCTCGGTCTTAATGAAACTGGCGGGTGGCTCCCCAACATTGGCGAGTCAGCTCAATCTCGATGCTTTTTTAGCGCAAGCCCGTGCCTATGAGGATATCAGTAAGAACCAATTAGGTGCCATGCTCAAACAGGCAGCAACCGCTCAGCTAACGCATCCGGTGCCAGTGCTGCGTGCAAAAGAGATTGATCGGTGGGCCAGCAGCAAAGATTATCATGATCTACTCCAAAAGCGCCCAAACCTGTATAATGGTAAAGCTAACCCAACGGGCGGATGGCGGAATTGGTAGACGCACCGCACTCAAAATGCGGCGACTTCGGTCATGCGAGTTCGAGTCTCGCTCTGCCCATCGTTGATTAATCGTAAACGCGACCCATTTACAGCAGTGGATCCAAATCTTAGCGCGGCTGTACAAAGTCTGGGGCTGAATCAAATTCAGCGTCATGTCTTTATCTGTGCAGACCAGACAAAGCCCAAGTGCTGCCCCAAAGCAGAGAGCATTGAAGCGTGGGATTATTTGAAGCAACGCTTAAAGGAACTTAACTTAGAGCCAACGAGCGATCGCGAGGCAACAAATGATCCTGCCTTTAAGCCCGTCTTTCGCACGAAAGCGAATTGCCTGCGCGTATGTTTGCGGGGGCCAATTTTGGTGGTTTATCCGGATGGTGTTTGGTATTACAGTGCAACGCCCCCGGTGATTGAGCGCATTATTCAAGAGCATCTGATTAAAAATCAGGTCGTTGATGAATATGCGTTTCACATTCATCCTCTAGAGTCGCCTATCGAGTCAGTCGAAGTTCTTGAAAACAATTTGCCGGAAGAAACAAAATCGGTCAGGTAACGAAACTTCCAGCAAAATCGATGTAATGAATCAGACAACAGATCGGTAAAGTGAATATAGAATGTATTAGCAGGAATGAACTAGGAAGCTAGTGCTTCCGGCTGAACGGTTAGCAATTGTTTCAAATTATTGAAAATTATTCAGGGACTCCAGCTTTTCAACAATATTTGTTTAGAATGCTGGTTTCGTTTGGGTAATAGCGGGTTTTACTAGAGTAGGCAGTCCATTTTTGCTTATGCAAACTATTCAAATAGGTGGGCGGTGCTAGTGTAGGCTTTTCAACCTTCCAATTTCTTAAACTCCATGTTTTCCTATCAAACTAATCGCCCAGGAAGAGTGAGTCGCAACGCATGAAAGACACTAGTGTAGGAAGTCACAGAAGATTACTCCTCATTGACGATGACCCAAATTTGATTTTGTTGGTCAAAGACTATCTCGAATTTCGAGGCTACGAAGTCCTGACAGCTGAAAATGGACGCGAGGCGCTCGAAGTTCTAGAAAAAGATTTGCCTGACATGATCATCTGCGATGTCATGATGCCAGAGATGGATGGTTACTCTCTGGTTAAGCATGTGCGAGAAGATGCCCGTACCAGTTGGATTCCGGTTCTGTTTTTATCTGCAAAAGGTCAGAGTCAAGACCGTGTAAAGGGCCTCAATACAGGGGCTGATGTTTACATGGTGAAACCTTTTGAACCAGAAGAACTGGTGGCGCAGGTTGAGTCATCTCTAAAGCAAGCCGCTCGTATTGCCGATCATCGTCCGGGTCGTCCGGCTGAAGCTGGGCCTAAGATTCAGGTGCCCTTTGATGTTGAGTTGACGCCAACCGAGTTGCGGGTTGTGCAATACGTTGCCCGTGGGATGGCGAACCGTGAGATTGCTGAAGAGTTAAACGTGAGCCAAAGAACGATTGAAAGTCACGTTAGTAACATGCTAGGTAAAACCGGGTTGCACAACCGTACAGAGCTGGCGCGTTGGGCTTTAGAAAATAATATGGCTTAACCAGTGAAAGTCTGCAAACTCATGCATTGCAGTGTTGGCTAAGTTGTATTTGGCATACTTCTTTAAATAATTTTGAGTTGCTGATTATCTCTGGGTATTAGCTGCTCTATTTGTGAATTTACGAAGGTAAGGCATTGCTGTTTGGTAGTGTCTTTTTTTATGTCTACAAAGTGTCATATCGGCGATCGCGTGGGTAAGTGAGACGGCTGATCTGATCTCGGCCAAACTATAACGGCTCACCTCACCTTTCTCCTGAAGCCCATCGTTGAGGACAGCCGTAGAACAAAACGAGGTAGATGATGTGTTGCATTTAGGGGGCGTAAAGGGAAAACTTGAGTTCTGCTAAGAATGAGAAATGAGTCGAGCAGATTAACCTCTCTAACATTTCTGATTCGAGTAGGATTGAAGTTCTCGTACACCAAGAAAGAGATTTGCCGGAAAAACGATTGAAAGGCAAGATAAAGGTGTACGATTTTGGACGTTATAACCCGCATTCAGATTGGATGAGCGCAGAAACTTACATCAATCATCCGAATTTTGGCTTACTATTCAGGGTCTGTCTTCTTGAAGACAGCCGAGAACTGTTTACGACCCTATATGCCCAGCGGCTCTTCTTTTTGGTGACTGTAAAAAAAGAAGACTTGGAGTTTGAGCCGATTACTCGTTCTGACGCTCGTATTTTGCTTGACAACCGCCTACGGAGTTTGCGTCGATCAGGTCAAAGTCCTGAGCTGAGCCAGTTACAAGCGATTTATAAACAAACATTTCAATGACTGCATTTTCTCAACTTGGCGCTACAATTGCAGAGCGTGTTTTGCACATTCGTCAGAGTCTTCCACCATCGGTGCGTCTGATTGCGATCAGCAAACAAATGCCAGCATCAGCGATACGAGAAGCCTATGCAGCGGGAGTGAGAGATTTTGGTGAAAGTCGTGTTCAAGAAGCAGAAGAAAAGCGATCGCAATTGCAAGACTTGCCTGATATAACATGGCACCTGATTGGTCATTTGCAAGCGAATAAAGTCCAAAAAGCCCTGGAGATTTTTCAATGGATTCATTCAGTTGACAGTTTAAAGCTAGCAGAGCGCCTCAATCGTCTAGCTGCGCCATTACCTCAAAAGCCTTCAATTTGTTTACAGGTGAAGCTGTTGCCAGACCCCAATAAGTATGGGTGGGAGGTGGCAGACTTATTGACAGACTTACCCCACCTCGATACGTTTGAGCATCTAGAGATTGTGGGGTTAATGACGATTCTTCCATTAGGATTGAGCGACACAGAAATTTTTAATACGTTTGATCAAACGCATACTCTTGCCAACAAGATTGCTCAAGAAAATTGGCAACGAATTCGGATGAATGAGCTTTCAATGGGAATGTCAAATGATTACTCAATGGCAGTCCAGGCGGGAGCTACGATGATTCGACTGGGAAGAATCTTGTTTGGCGATCGCCCAATCTGATCAGCCGATTAATTGGCTGATGACCCCATTTGTCCCCAGATATCCAAAAAAGTTGAAATTTTTTCGTGTATTTCAAAAATCTTTAGATACAATTAAGCCGTTCCTCCAAAAACCTATGTTTAAATAGGATGGAGGTACTGCATTTAAACAGTAAATCCTCTTAGGAATATCAGTTTGATGTAGTAGCCCAAAAAACTTGCAAAAAATTTGGTTTTTACGTATCCAGATTTCAAAACTGCTTGTATACTGATTCATCAATTCTGCATTCCCGATTATCCATGTGGAAGAGATGAGTCCTTCTTTAAAAGATTGCATCTTCTTATATTTAGCCAATTTGGATAATCGCTTTTTCGGCAGTGCAGACACAATTTAGCTCAATACCTGCACCTTTCGTCGTTAGAGCATGTTTCTGAATCAAACCTGATCGTGATGGAGCAAGAACAGTGAGTAGTATCTTTTCTAAACTGCGGGATTTCGTTGGTTTTAATGAGCCAGAGTATGAATATGAGTACGACGAAATGGACGGTGAAGAGTATCAAAACCTTTATCAGCAAGAGCACACCCCCCCAGCTCCTGCACCGATGACCGAAGAAGAAAGCCGCGCTCGTCGCCGTTTTCGTGAGCGTCCTATGGGCGTGACCCCTGAAGTGGGTACAACCACCATGAGCAACGTGATTGGTATGCCTGGAGCAAATGGTATTTCTGAGGTGGTCGTAATGGAGCCTCGCTCCTTTGAAGAAATGCCCCTCTGCATTCAAGCTTTGCGTGAGCGCAAGTCGGTTGTACTCAACCTGACCATTATGGATCCTGATCAAGCTCAACGGGCGGTTGACTTTGTGGCGGGCGGTACGTTCGCGATTGATGGTCATCAAGAGCGGATTGGAGAAAGCATTTTCTTGTTTACTCCAAGCTGTGTGCATGTCAGCACTCAGTCAAGCCTGACACAAGACCCAGTGCCTCAGCCTCAAATGCGGGCACCTCGCCAAGCTGCACCTTCGCCAGCCTGGGCAACCGAAATGCGGATGGCGCAATAATCGACTCAAATTCCTTGAGAAATTCGATTTTAATTGGGGGGCTTGGCAAGGCTAAGTCCCCCATTTTGTTGCAAGTTCAGGTAATCTAAATGCCTGAGTGCTGAGTATAAGTTTATGGCTACACAGTTTGGGATGATTGGCGGTGGTGTCATGGGAGAAGCGATTCTCGCGCGCCTGATACAACAAGGGATGTTTGCACCCGTGGATGTGATTGTCAGCGAACCTATGCCCGAACGGCGTGCTTTGCTGGCCGAGCAGTATGGGGTGACGGTAACAGCTGAAAATCGAATGGCGATCGCGGCGGAGACGGTCATGTTAGCTGTGAAACCGCAAGCCTTTGCAGCCGTTGTGACTGGGCTACAGCAAGAACCGATGATCAACGAGTCACATCGTCCCTTAATTCTTTCAATTTTGGCAGGGATTCCGCTCAGCAAGCTAGAGGCAGCTTTTGCGGGGTGTCCGGTGGTGCGAGCGATGCCCAACACGCCTGCGACCATTGGGGCAGGTATGACCGCGATCGCCCCTGGACAACGGGCAGAACCTCAGCACTTGGCCCTGGCGGAGCGCATCTTTCAAGTAGTGGGTGAAGTCGTGCAGGTGCCTGAGTCATTGATGGATGCCGTCACCGGACTGTCGGGATCAGGCCCCGGTTACATCGCCCTGGTGATTGAGGCGTTAAGTGATGGTGGAGTCGCGGCTGGTTTACCGCGGGCAACTGCCACTAAACTTGCCATTCAAACGGTGAAAGGAACGGCTCAGTTGTTGCAAGAAACGGGCTTGCATCCCGGTGAGTTAAAAGATCGGGTGACCAGTCCGGGTGGCACCACGATCGCGGGGATCGCTCGGCTAGAAGAAGCAGGGTTACGCTCGGCGTTGATTGAAGCGGTCAAAACAGCGAGTGCGCGATCGCAAGAGTTAGGACGTTAGCCAGAACACCGTTTTTGAGTGATTTTTCGCTTAATCTTGAACTTTCATATCTTTTATACGGTCTAACTAAAAAATAACCCGTATAAGGTTGTCATTGGTTGTTTTCATCAGGTGCAGCTTGTGTTCTACGCCCCGTTACACTTGCTAGGAGGCACCCGTGGATTTAGCTGGAATGCTGGTTCAAGTTTTGATTGCCCTGAGTTGTGGTCTAGCAGCCAATATTTTGTTGCCAAGACAGATTCCAGGAAAGGTGGTTGGTTTATTTCTCGTAGGCTTGCTAGGTGTTGCGCTGGGCCAGCTAGGGTATGCCTTGCTCAAATCTCAGATCACGCTGAATTTGCCATTGTTGCACTGGAATTTGGAAGGCGTGCCGATCATTCCTTCGATTATTGGCTCGGTTTTGGTTTTGTATGCGGTGACAACGATGATACGTTGGGGTCGATACGGCAATTAAGGGCGGAACTGCAAAGACTTGTCGGCAACCTGGGTTGAGATAAGCCAAAATAGCAGTAGATCACGGCAAATCAGGTGGCTCAAATTGTTGGTGATGCTTGAAGCGGCCTTGCTTTTGAGTTTTGCTAATAGAGTCGTTTGATTTGCTTTTTCCGCTGGAATGATATGTTGCAAGCACATTGGTTTGAGCGATCGCCCTCCCTGCTGATTAGCAGTGTCATTGGCTGTTTTGCAAGTCTGGCTATTGCTGTACCGGGGCAGGCTGCCGAAAAAATTTATGTGACTTACAACCTGTTAGAACGTTCAATTTCGGTGGCATCACTGGAAGCCTACGCCCGGAATGGCGCGATTGACGAAGATTTGAAGGCGTATGCCCGGTTCGCCAGTCCCGATGTTTTGGAGCAGTTGCGCGAAGTGCTGCTGACCAAAGTAGAGCTTAGCCCGGTTGCCATTTCTCAGTTTCTCTACAGTCCCCAGGGAGAAGTGCTGTTGAGGCGCTTGGGACAAGTCATTCAGTCAGAGTCGCGGGTTGCCGGATTTAGCGGATTGCGGGCTGCCTTGATTTTGGCATCGGCTGATCCCGAAGGGCTAACGCTATTAAATGTGTTGCGCTACTTTCCGACGCGGGGGCTACGCATCAACATTGATCGGGCACTCGACATTGCGGGTGATTTACAGCAGTTAGTCGATCGCACCAACCGCATGACCGCCGTTGTCTCCCAGCAAGCGATCGCCGAAGCCGCAACTGAAACTCCTGACCTGGCTAGTTTTTCGGGGGCGAATCCCCGCTTTCGTGGCCCTTACACCTGGCAAAAGCAAACGCTGTCAGTCGTAGATTTGTCGCGGCGGGCGGTGACATCAGGTAGCTCTCCGGTGCCAGCAGAGTTGGCGACATCTGCCGGAGAGGGGCGCTTTTTTCAAGCGGATCTTTACTTGCCAAACGATCCATCTATCACTCGACCGATCCCAATGGTTGTGATTTCGCACGGGTTAGGCAGCGATCGCGCCACCTTTACTTACTTAGCGCATCATCTTGTTTCGCATGGGTTTGCGGTGCTGGTGCCAGAGCATCCTGGTAGTAATGCCAAACAGCTAGAAGCGTTGGTAAATGGCACCGCTGAAGAAGTTGCAGAGCCAAGCGAATTTCGCGATCGCCCCCTTGATGTCACCTACTTGCTGGATTATCTTGAGCAGCAGTCTAAAACCAACCCACAACTGACAGGTCGGATCGATTTGCAACAAGTAGGCGTGATTGGCCAATCGTTTGGTGGCTATACAGCGCTGGCGTTGGCTGGCGCACCGATCAACCCAGAGTCGCTGAGCAAAGATTGTACTGATTTAGACAACACCCTAAATCTCTCGCTATTGTTGCAATGTCGAGCCAGTGAACTGGGGACTGACTTACCCAACCTGCGCGACCCCCGTGTGAAAGCAGTGATCGCCCTTAACCCAATCGTGAGCGGTGTTTTAGGGCAAGCTAGCGTAAGCCAAATTACCATCCCCACGATGATTTTGACGGGGAATGCCGATACGATCGCCCCCGCGATCGCAGAGCAGGTGCAACCTTTTCTGTGGTTGTCTACTCCCTATAAATATTTGGCGTTGCTGGATCAAGGCACCCATTTTTCAGTGCTGGATAATGTTGAGCAAGGAGGGGGCGCGCTTGCCCTGCCTAGCGAAGTAATTGGCCCTGACCCGGCAACAGCGCGGCGGTACGTTAATGCGTTGGCACTTGCTTTTTTCAAAACCTATGTAGCTGACGATCAAAGTTACCGTCGATTTCTCACCTCTAGTTATGCCCAGGTGTTGAGTGAAAGTCCGCTGCGCTTGAGTCTGGTGCGTCAACTGTCAGCTGAACAATTGCAAGCACAACAGTAGTCAGGGCTTCGCAAACAAATAAGATTCCAATGTTAGAGCCTTCTGGGGTTAGAGGTTTGACATGCTAAATCCCTATGGGTGATTGCCGGAGAAA
Source organism: Leptolyngbyaceae cyanobacterium M33_DOE_097 (assembly GCA_015296075.1). Lineage (GTDB taxonomy): Bacteria > Cyanobacteriota > Cyanobacteriia > Leptolyngbyales > Leptolyngbyaceae > DSRU01. Next base: position 72,974 of record DVDV01000408.1, read on the forward strand.
TAAAGCAGTCAATGAGGCGATCGCGAAGAGATTTTTTCTAGATCTCAAAATCTATTTGAAGGTTTATTTTTTAAGCAAGAGGAGAATAATTGCCCAACCTAGTCAAAAGAAACCAAAACTATTCGTTGAGATTGTTCATCTATTGTTCACAAAAATATCTGCTTATTGATTTGAGCGAGTCAAAAGAAAAGGCTACTTGTTTAGCGGGAAACTAGATAAAAATCAAAATGCTTTGACTGATCAACATTTGCTAAGGAGAAGTAGCCTGTGAGTCTCAAATCATCTGTATTTATTGCTACCAGCCTAGATGGCTATATTGCCCGACCCGATGGCAGTCTAGATTGGCTCGATCGCGCGAATGAAAGCATCCCTGAAGGTGAAGACTGTGGCTATCAGGTATTTATGGAGTCGGTCGATGTGCTGGTGATGGGCCGCAATACCTTTGAAAAAGTACTCTCGTTTGGGGGAGATTGGCCCTATGGGTCAAAGCCCATTGTTGTGTTGAGTCGGAGTCATGTTGCGATTCCAGATGCGATCGCGCAAACGGTGTCTGCATCATCTGAGCCACCCCGCGTCCTGGTAGAGCGATTGGCTACCACTGGGGCACAACATCTTTATGTAGATGGGGGGCAGGTAATTCAGAGCTTTTTGCGAGAAGGATTGATCGATGAAATCACGCTTACGCTACTTCCGGTGTTGTTGGGGGCTGGCAAGCCTTTGTTTGGGAGGCTCGACCAAGATGTTGAGCTGATGCATATTGCAACGAAAGCCTATGAGTTTGGCTTTGTGCAGAATACCTACCGGGTAATCAAAAAGTGAAACAGTATTAGACTGCGTATTCCAAAATTTGGGGCTGGGTTTGCGAGTCACGCAGATCTGGGATAGTGATTTCAAAAATTGCGCCTCTGGGTTGGTTGTGTTTAACGCAAATGGTGCCGCTGTGGGCTTCCACAACCATTTTGCAGAAGGTTAGCCCTAACCCGATTTGAGAGACATCTTCCATTAAGGTGCCAATTTCAAATTTTTCAAAAATCTTTTGTTGCATTTCATCGGCAACACCGGGGCCTAAATCGGCAACTTGAATTCGAGCGCCCCCTGACTCAAGATATTCTCCTGATATAGTCACCTGGCTGCCTCTAGGAGAAAATTTGATTGCATTTGAGAGCAGGTTGTCTATCACCCGACGAAAGATCGGCGCATCAACATAGATCTCCCCCCAAGCACTGGGGAATTGACTGCTAAGCGATAAATTTTTCATTGCCGCAATCACTTCAAAATTAGACAATGCAGAATGAATGAGAGAACCGAGATCAACGTCAATTAAATTGAGGCACAGCTTACCCGATTCAACCTTAGCCATAATTAAAAGATCATCCACGAGCGATCGCAGTTGTTGTCCTGAAAATCGCATCTGGCCAATCTTTTGTTTTTGTTCCTCTTTGGTCAGCTCAATCGCCTCCATCAAATCTAGACCAAATAAGATATTGCTCAACGGGTTACGCAGATCATGCACGATGATATTGACCATATCCTCCCGCAATTGCAGTAGTGTTTGTAAATCATCATATTGGTGCTTGATGCGCAACATTGAATGAACTCTAGCCCTTAGCTCAAGGCCGTTCACAGGTTTGCTGATAAAGTCATCGGCACCCGCCTTGAAGCAGTGCGCCAGATCTTCTTTGCCAACGAGTGCTGTCACCATAATGACAGGCACAGGTTGTAGTTTGGGTATTGCTTTAATCCGATGACAGACTTCAATGCCATTCATATCGGGCATCATCACGTCGAGCAAAATCAGGTCGGGCGTGAAGGCTTCGAGAAAGGCGAGAGCCTCTTGCCCATTTGAGGCATAGTGCAATTGATAACCCCGTTCTGGGAGTAGGGTTTCGATAACATCAAAGTTATCTAGCTCATCGTCAATCACTAAGATGGATGGAATTTTCATCAAGTCTGTTCTTTAGAGGTTAAAAGGTGATGAATGGTAGCGGCTAATTGGCTGAGTTTGGTGGGTTTGCTGAGGTAAGCTGTGGCTCCAGCGGTCAGGCAGAGGTCGCGATCGCCTTCCATCGCGAGGGCTGTCAGGGCAATAATGGGCATGCTGGCAAAAGCAGCGTGATGGCGGATCTGGCGGATTGCTTCTAGCCCATCCATCCCCGGCATTTGAATATCCATCAGAATTAAATCTGGGTTGGCCGATTGGGTCATAGCGATCGCTTCTTGCCCATTTCTCGACACAATCAGGCGATACCCTTTTGCCCGCAGGTAGCTTGAAACGGTGCTGATATTGGCCTCATTATCTTCTGCCAGCAAAATGAGGGGTGAAAGTGGAGCGGCTGGGGGCTGACTCGGCTGAGAACTCACTGCTGCTAGGGTGTCTGAATTCAAATTAGTAGCGGTTATGGGCACGTATGGCAGCTCAACAATGAAGCAACTACCAACCCCAAGTTCACTGGTGACACCCACCTGACCACCATGCAATTCAACAATTTGTTTGACCAGGGCTAACCCTAAGCCTGTGCCAGAGTACTGACGGTTTAAGGCACTGTCAATCTGAATAAAGGGCTGAAAGAGCTTTGGAATATTTTCTTGGGCAATGCCAATCCCGGTATCGCGCACCGCAAGTTGGAGGTGGTGCAAATCCTCCCCGCCACGAGTGATGGAAACTGAGCAAAGCTCTAAGGTGATGTTGCCGCCTTCTGGTGTGAATTTAACCGCATTGTTGAGCAGATTGATGATGACCTGACGAATTCGCCGTTCATCCACTAAAACATTAGGCAGATCAGGCGGAATTTTGCTCTCTAACTGAATCTGCTTTTTCATCGCTTGCTGCATGATGAAAGCAAGGCTAGAGCGACAGAGAGGAGCCATTGCTGTAGGGACAAGGGCAAGTTCGATCTGACCAGACTCGATTTTGGCGACATCCAAAATATCATTAATCAGTTCTAACAAGTGGGTGCCGCTACGCTCGATTGTTTGCAGGGCTTTGCGTTGTTGGTCGTTAGTCGTGCCAAAAATGTTGTCCTGTAAGCCTTCGGTCATACCCAAAATGGCATTGAGCGGGGTGCGTAGCTCATGACTCATATTGGCGAGAAACTCATCTTTGAGGCGAGTGGCACGCGCGAGTTTTTCATTAAAGTAGGCCAATTGCTCGTTGCGTTCAGTGAGTAGTTTTTGGGTCTGCTGGCGTTCACTGAGTTCTAGTTGTAGCCGCTCAAAGAGGCTCGCTTGTTGAATCGCGATCGCCAACTGGTTCGCAATTTGTTGCAGCAGTTGAGCTTCAGATTCTTGCCAAACGCGTTTTTCACTACAGGCATGCACGACTAAAATGCCCCATAACTTGTTGCTCTCCCAGGGGGCGACCCAGCGATGGGCTTCGTAGCCTTTGACCTCCTGCAAGATGGGAGCCACAATCTTAGACTGAATGCCCCCAGCTGTTGAGTATTCCACCAGGCAGTCTGTCCAGGTATCTTGCATTACATCTGGAACGATGCGAGGTCTGCCTTGCCAGTAGCAATCTAAAATGTCTTGTGACCAGGTTTCGTTTTCCCAGTGAAGGTTTTTGAGCGCAGGAAACTCACCCGAAACGGCTTCTTCGACGATTTGACTGCGACCATCGGGGAAGAGCCGAAAGACGATGACGCGATCGCTGTGCAAGACATCTTTGACGTGTTGCGTCACGGTTGCAAGAATCTCGTTGATGTCGAGTGACTCACGAATCTGTTGAACAATCGCCCCCAACGCTTCTTGCTGGCGCAACTGCAGGGCAATGTGGGCTTCGGCTTGCTGCCGCACATACAACTCTGACTGAATCTGCTCATACAAACTTGCTTGCTGAATCGCGATCGCGAGCTGATTTGCCAGTTGTTGCGTCAGGTTAATTTCAAACTGTTTCCATTGGCGCGTGGAAGCACATTGATGGACGCACAACAGCCCCCACAGCCTTTGCCCACAGAGCAGTGGAATGACCAGGTTTGCCCGGACCTGAAATTGCTCCAAAATTGTTGAGTGACACGTTGCTAACCCATTACGATAAATATCATCAACAGCATAAAACTTGCCCTGGGCGTAGAGTTTGGAATAATTTTTGCCAAAGCAGTGGTCATGGATGCGAATTGCCACGACCGACGAAATTCCTTCTAATAGGGCTTCAGCGACAAATTCACCATCATCAAAGTTGGACTCGGGGTAGAACTTAAAAATACCAACGCGATCGGCTTTGAGAAACTGTCGAATTTCTTGGCAGGCGGTGTCAAAAATCGTTTGCAGATCAAGGGATTGGCGAATCCGCTGGGTAATTTCGCGCAAGAGAGCTTCTTCACGCCCCGTACAATGTTGCAAAAAGTAATTTAGAATTCTCTATTTCGATTGAGAGGATTAAACTTCGACCTGAGTATGGTGATGGATTTAGGGGAGCACCGTTGCATTTCACTCGAAGTTAAACTGTTCAAAGTTCCGA
>DVDV01000021.1 GCA_015296075.1 Leptolyngbyaceae cyanobacterium M33_DOE_097
GAAACATTTGTACTGAAGTCAGAGCCTCTAAAGGCTTGTGCGCTCAATTTTATGAACGGCAGAATGGGTATTCCAGCCATTGATAGCTGTTCAAAATGAATATTTTTGTGAGAATTATTCTCATACTGAGAATTGCTGGGATACTATTGCTGACGATTACCAGCTTGGTAAGGTTCGTTTTTCTCCGTTTAAGGAACTGTTGACAGAATTAAGCCTTGTTTCGGCTCGTTATCGCATTGGGGATGGTAGTGGTAGTGCCCTGATTAGTGCGGCAACCTCGTGTGTGCAAGACTCAAACCAGGCGCTTTACAATACGCTCCGGCGCTTTCAACAAAGTGTAGAGAATTCGGCAAGTGCGATCGCGTGGATGCGGGCTAACCCTAATGCGCCTGACACTAAACGATTTCAGCGTCTATTGCGGCTGAGTCGAGACCTTTATAATGAGCTAACGCCCCTGGGTGTGGTTCGTTGGGATTGGAACAATAACGCGAATGTGGTTTTAGGGACGCAACCGACGGGCGAGTTTGTCAGTTTGAGCCAACTCACGATCCGCAATATCTTGACGGGGTTACTCACCTGGAGAACTGCATTGCCCCGGCAGGGACATGACGAAATTGCTATTTTGTATCTGAAGAACGGTGCAAGTCTTTGGTTCCTCCGCTCCAATCAATTGGGGGGGGCTGATCCCAGCATTTATCCAATCGCTCCAACATTAGCTATGGGAGCTTACACGTTGCCGTTTACAAATGTTCCGGTCTTTTCTGTGATTTTGACTCGTATCTTTGGCTCATTCCGCATCCCTTACTTGGTTGGTTGGCTCTGGACGTGGCTGGGAATGGCGATTTTTGGGGCGATCGCGGTCGGGCTTGGTATACGTTCTGGGTTTCTTTACTGGCGGCCCTGGCAGGCTGCCTGGCACCGCAAATTATTGTTGGCTCTGAAGCTGCTCTTCTTTCCCGCGTTGGTTGAAGAGTTTGTCTTTCGTGTGTTGCTGATTCCTGAGCCGGGACGGACGGGCATTGCAGAGTCAACCTGGTGGGTCATGGCTTTGATTAGTCTGGTTTTGTTTATTATTTACCACCCGATTAATGCTCGATTCTTTTATCAACGGGCTAAATTAACCTTTTTTAGTCCTGACTTTCTCACCCTCTGCACTCTGCTGGGCCTAACTTGCACGATTATTTATCGCGTTACTGGTTCTCTTTGGACAATTACGCTAATTCACTGGGTGACGGTTTTGGTGTGGTTGCTGTTTTTGGGTGGGCTGCAACGGCTGAACTTGGAGCAAACAACTCCAGCCTCTAGGGCTGTTTCGTAGGCTGAGGCGATGCAGGGGATCAGGAGCCTGTTAGGTTGCTATGCCTCGTTATATACTCTATTAACGCTATTAGTAGAAAGTTGCACTTAATCCAGATGTTTCGACGCTTAAGCGGCCAAATCATACTAAATTGAAGACTCTTCCTTTGGACGATGTACAGCTAAGCTTCGACCGACACAATAGAAGGCATTGGATTGTATCTTTTTCGATACATCTAAAGCATACGAAGTTTAGACTCAAAAATTGTTTGCAGAGATTTACTCTGGTTCTGTCACGATCTCGTTCTAGCTTTAGATCTTATAGTCGTTGTCAGGTAGCTTAGGACACTGGAAAGAGAGGGGTGTGGAGGCTGTGCTTCTAGCCAGCATTTGACCTGAGCGCTCGACTTGAGATGACTATGGCTATGACTTTGAATCAACTCTAAGGTTGAAGGTTGTAATTCTAGATATCCTATCTGGCTGATAGCTAGGATTCCATCTAAATGATGAGTTGATGTCAAATCGTTTAAAAAATGTCGCTCAGTAGTAATCACAAATCTAATGACTTCAATCCAACTTAAGCCAATTAATCAGCAGGTCGTTGCGATCGTGGGTGCCTCTAGTGGCATCGGAAGAGAAGCTGCACTTCAATTTGCAGCAAAGGGTGCCAAGGTTGTTGTGGCAGCGCGTAGTGAAGGTGGTTTACGTTCTCTTGTAGAAGAGATTACTCAAAAAGGGGGCGAAGCAATCTCGATCTTGGCAGATGTTGCAGATTTTAATCAGGTGAAGGCGATCGCTGAGAAAACGGTAGAACATTTCGGACGCTTAGATACATGGGTACACGCGGCGGCGACGAGTGTCTTTGCTTCGTTTGAGAATCTCACTCCTGAAGAGTTTAAGCGGATCGTTGATGTGAACTTGATGGGGCAAGTTTATGGTGCAATGGTTGCGATCCCCTATCTCAAGCAAACGGGGCAGGGCGCGTTGATCCATATTTCTTCGGTTGAAGCCCACCGATCGTTGCCTTTACAAAGTGCTTACTCTGCTTCAAAACATGGGATAGAGGGTTTTCTTGACTCACTTCGAGTTGAATTGCAGCATGACAATGTGCCGATTAGTGTAACGAATGTTATGCCGTCTACGATTAATACACCGTTCTATACCAAAACGGTATCGAAACTAGGTGTAAAACCGACAGGTATTCCTCCTTACTATCAGCCTGATATTGTTGCCGAAGCAATTTTGCACGTGTCAGAGCATCCGACGCGAGACATTATCGTAGGTGATTCTGGTCGGGCGATTGATTTGCTGCAAAAAGTTTCTCCTCACTTGGCGGATGCCATTCTGGGGTGGATTGCGGTTGATGGGCAAAAGACTTCAGAGCCAAAGTCTGAGGAAGGAAACCTTTACCATGCGATTGAAAAGGACAACCGGGTGCGTGGTGATTATAGTCATAAGACCATTCCTAGCTTTTTTGAATGGTTAGATTTCTATCAAGTCCCAAAGTGGGGGCCTCTCGTTGGGCTTGGGGCACTCGCTTTACTTATTTCTCAGGCTCTAAAAGACTCTAGTTCGTAGTGTTCAGAGTTGTCATACCATCTAACAGGAGAAAATCAGATGCCACAAGATATAACCTCTAGCCAAATGTCACAAGGTAGTCAAAGTGATCAATTAGGTGATGCTGAACGTTGGGGTTCGATTATTACAGGTAGTGCGCTAGTTTTAATGGGTCTTAATCAGCGATCGCTACGAGGGGCACTCTTGGCCGTGGCGGGTGGCACATTGACCTATCATGGCGTTGCTGGGCAAAAGAGTATTCAATCAACTGTAAGCGAAGCGACAGGGGCTGATCAAACGATGCGAGTTGAAAAGACGGTAGCGATCGCCAATAAAACGCCTGAAGCACTTTACCAATTCTGGCGAAATTTTGAAAACTTGCCGACATTTATGAAGCATCTTAAGTCAGTTCAAGTGCTGAGTGATACTCGTTCTCATTGGGTTGCAAGTGGGCCAGCAGACACAATGGTTGAGTGGGATGCAGAGATTGTGCAAGATAAGGAAAACCACTTAATTGCGTGGGCTTCGGTTGAGGATGCAGATGTTGATAATTCTGGTTTTGTGCGGTTTACTCAACTGTCTCATGAGCGAGGCACGGAAGTTAAAGTTGTGTTGGAATACAGCCCCCCTGGTGGTGCTTTGACATCTGCTATTGCGAAGCTGTTTGGTGAAGAACCTAAACAACAAATCGGAGTTGACATCCTCCCACCCCTAAAGGAGTGGGATTCCTAAGACTCACGACTTAGGTTTCCTCAGATCTTGCAGCATTCTCGATAAGCCCAGTTGGGCAACGATTTGAGGACAATATCGAACCCAAAATGAGCCGCAATATCAGCGTGGGATTGGATGAGTTTGAGTAACCGAAACCAGATAATCGAAGGGAACAA
>DVDV01000086.1 GCA_015296075.1 Leptolyngbyaceae cyanobacterium M33_DOE_097
TGCTGACGGTAACCACTTCTTTGCGTGCCCAAAATCGCTCGGTGTTGGAGTATTTAGTGCAAGCGTGTCGTGCCTCTCGCCAAGGTCTACCAGCACCCTCTTTGCTACCGATTCAAGACTGCACCCCCTGAACGGTTACATCCCATCAATACCTGGCATCATCACATCCAGCAAAATAACATCAGGTTGATGGCTCTCTAAAAAAGTCAGAGTTTGGGATCCATTGGCTGCATAGTGAAGCTGATATCCCTCTGACATCAGCATTGCTTCTAAAACATCAAAATTATCTAATTCATCATCCACGATGAGTATTGTAGGAACTCCATGCATATTTCAATACTCCTCATAAACTTAACAACTGTGAGATTCGATTCACGAGATGTCTCAACCGAACAGGTTTTGCAATGTATTCATTTGCCCCAACTTCTATACATTTTTCCCGATCGCCCGGCATGACTAACGCTGTCAGTGCAATTAGTGGTGTTTGACTCAATTCAGGAATAGCGCGAATCTGGCGAGTGGCTTCTAAACCATCCATTACTGGCATTTGAATATCCATTAAAATCAAGTCTGGTTGGTGTTGTTTGGCTAGAGAAACGGCTTCTAGTCCGTTTGTTGCCACGATTACTTGATAACCAAAATTAACTAAGTAATTTGAATAAGTTTCAATATTGGCTTGATTGTCTTCTGCTAGTAATATTTGCGGCTGCCGGATGGGAATTTGAAGCGGCGTGTTATCTACGTGAGCGGTTGCTTGCTGAGAGGAACCCAATGCAGGGAGGCGATCGCTCGATTTGGCTGGCGGTCGATGGGGCAAAACTACGGTAAAGCGGCTGCCTTGACCCAGCTCACTCTCGGCCTGAACCCAACCGCCATGAAGTTCGGTGATTCGTTTCACCAGGGCTAAGCCTAAGCCAGTGCCATTGTACTGGCGGTTGAGGCTGCTATCGATCTGAACAAAGGTATGGAAGAGTTTAGGCATGTCTTCGGGGGCAATGCCAATGCCTGTATCGGTGACAGCAAAGTACACAAAAGATGAGGTGGTGGCGGCTTGAGTCTCGCTGATTTTAGCAGCAGAGGGATGCGAGGTTGATTGTTGCCACACTTCTAAGGTGACGGCGCCCCCCTCTGGTGTGAATTTAATGGCATTACTGAGAAGATTAATTAGAACCTGACGCATGCGGCGATCGTCCAGTTCGATTTGATTGAGATGGGGTGAAATTTGCGTATTGATCTGAATATTTTTTTGATAGGCCATTTGTTTGATCAGATTCAAACTGGAGTTACATAATGTTTGAATCGATTGATCAGAAAAGCTGAGTTCTAGTTTTCCGGCTTCAATTTTTGCCAGGTCAAGAATGTCATTGATTAAATCCAGGAGATGCTTACCACTATGTTCGATTGTGCCGATGGCCTTTTGTTGTTGCTCGTTTAGATCACCCAACACCTCTTCTTGGAGGACTTCAGCCATTCCTAAGATGGCGTTTAAGGGAGTTCGCAATTCATGACTCATGTTGGCTAGAAACTCGTCTTTGAGCCGTGTGGCGCGAGCCAGATCCATGTTTACGATTTGTAGTTGTTCGTTGGCCGTTTGCAAGGTTGCTTCTGCTCGTTGTCGTTCGACTAATTCAGCTTGAGCTTGCTGGTAAAGGTTTGCTTGTTGAATCGCGATCGCGAGTTGCCCAGCGAGTTGTTGCAATAGCTCGATTTCCCACGCTAGCCAATGGCGAGGCTGAGAGCATTGATGGGCGATGAGTAGCCCCCACAGCTTTTTGTCCTCTTGCCGAACAATCGGAACAACGAGTTTCGCTCGAATTTCAAAGTCTTGCATGAAATGGATCATGCAGGCGTGTGTCAGTGTTGTATCGCGATCGTCAATAATGCAGGATTGACCTTGAATGTGGCATTGGTAACAACTTGGTGGAAATGCCTCGACGGGGAAAGACTCGTTGAGAATGGGTCGCCAAGGCCCAGCTAATGCTTCAGCCAGGGCTAGACCTGTGCCATCCTGGTTGACCTGGCAAACAAAAACGCGATCGCTCTGGATCAAGCTACGCACTTCGTTCACGGCAACTTGTAGGATTGATTTGAGATCGAGTGATTCTCGAATGCGGGTTAGAACAGAGACAAATAGTTGTTCTTTTTCTAACTGCTGATGCAGTAGTAACTCGATGAGTTTGCGATCGGTAATGTCGCTGAGGCGGACTAAACGAATTGGCTCATCGGCTACCTTAACGGTGGTGCCTGCCATGTTGGCCCAGAAGAATTTGCCTTTTTGAGTGACATATTCAACTTCCCGGCTCCAAAAACCAAAGATATTTAGTTCTTCGATAATGCCTTCTAACTCCTGAGGGCTAAAAGGACGACGTTGCAAGGTGTTGCCGCTAATTTGCAGGAGATCAGCTTTGCTATTCGCTTCAAACATTTCGATAGCACGTTCATTACAGTCAGTGATTAGCTCGGTTGTTGAGTCAACCAGAAACAGAGCATCGGTTGATTTGTTGAAAATTGCATCTCTTAATTCACGGTTGCGCTTGAGTTCTATCTCTGCCTGTTTGCGATCGGTAATGTCTAATGCAGTGCCTAGCAGTTTGATGACTTGACCGTTGTGGTCGCGTACGGTTTCCCCACGCCCCTCGTGGTAGCGAATCGAACCATCCGGTAAAATTACCTGGTAATCAATGATATAAGGTGTTCCTTGGGCGATCGCGGTTTCAACACAGTGAACCAGAGCAGCGCGATCGGAGGGGTGGATTTGGGTTAAATACTCTTCGTAGGTGGGTGTTGGTTGAGTTGGATCCAACCTAAACATACGGTAAAGTTCTTCTGACCAGGTGATTGTTTGACTGGATGGATCAAAGACCCAGTTACCAATATGGGCAACCCGTTGTGCTTCTAATAGCGAGGCTTCACTTTCGCGCAGTTGCTTTTCAGCCTGTTTACGGGCTGTGATGTCTTGAATTAACACAATGAAGTAGTCAACAGAACTATCGGCTTTACGCAAACAACGAACCGCGATGCTGGCATAAATGATCTCTCCATCTTTCCGAATGAACCGCTTGTCCATAGCATAGCCATCTCTCTGACCGGACAGCACTTGCTCGAAATTTGCCAAATTAACTATGAGGTCATCGGGGTGGGTAAGCGCATCCCAGTTGAGTTGAGTGAGGTGTTCTCGCGAGTAGCCAAGAATTTCGCAAAGCTTGTCGTTGACTTCTATCAATTTTTGGGTGGGTGAGGTGATCGCCATGCCGACCAACGCTTGTTCAAAATAATTGCGGAATCGAGCTTCACTGTCGCGCAGGGCTAATTCTGCTGCTTTACGCTCTGTAATATCGCGAAAGCTGCCTAAAACAATGCTTTTCCCACCCACTTCAATGAGGCTAGCCGTAATGTCAACGGGAATAATGGTGCCATCTTTATGCAATACGGTTGTATTTAATAACTGCTCAGAGCGAGTGTAAAAAATATTTGAAAATAAAGTGATATGTCGGTCTAAGTCTGGGGGTGGGTGAATTTGATCAACTGTTAATTGGCTAATTTCTGCTCGGCTGTAGCCTAAAAGTTTCTCTGCTGTGCGGTTTCCAGACAACAAATTTCCTTCTAAATCAGCGATGAGAATGGCATCACTGGCTCCTTCCATGAGGGCACGATAACGTTCTTCGCTTTCTCGCAGTTTAATTTCTGCTTGTTTGCGCTCTGTGATGTCTTCTGAAACGATAAAGATGCCACCAATCTTCTGCTTAACCGTAAACCAAGGTCGAATTTCCCAGCGAATCCACATAGTAGAACCATCTTCGCGAAGAAATAGCTCTGCTTCACACTGCTCAGTGGCTCCGGCAAGACATTTTTGATGGATCTGCCGCCAGTGTTCTGGAATTTCAGGGAAAATTTCATAGTGAGAGCGACCGAGAATTGCTTCAATCGAGTCTAGCTTGTAATTATCGACCCAACACTGGCTAGCGAGAACATAGTTAAGATTGGTATCTAACATCGCAATACCAATTGGAGCGTGCTTAACAAATAGCTTGAGGGTTGCTTCGTTCTCTTGTAGCGCAACCTCTGCTTGCTTGCGATCGCTAATGTCGGTGAGGGTGCCAATATAGCCAGTAATGGTGCCGTCAGCGTCTGTTTCGGGTAGCATTTGGCAGAAAAACCAGATAGTGCTGCCATCAGGGCGCAAAATTCTGGCTTCGTTGCGATAAAGCTCTCCTGCCCGACAAGTTTGTACCCATTCTGTGGCTTCAACGTTAATTCGTTCGCGATCATCAGGATGAATGGTTTCCAACCACTGGCTCCCCATTGCTGCGGCTGCGGGTTTGCCGTTCATTTCACTCCAGCGATCGTTGACGTAGACGCACTGACCGCTTTTATTGAACCGAAAAATGGCTACCGGAGCGGCTTGTGACAAGCTAATAAAGCGGCGTTCGCTTTCTCTAATAGCAGCTTCTGCAAGTTTGCGATCGGTAATATCGTGCGAAATGCAAGCGATCGCGAGTATGTCTCCGGTTTGGGGCTGCTTAATGGGGAAGGCACTATGCATCATCGGCACTGCAGCCTGAGTTTGGCGGTGGCGCAACTGGATTTCGCCTTGCCACGACTCACCCCCGGTTAGGATGACCAAGAAGGTTGATTGCAGCGCTGATTGGTCAGTGGGAAAAAGGAAATCTGAGAACTGATAGGTTGTAATATCTTCGGTTTGATCTAGCCCGACGCATTGCCGACCTGCCTGGTTAAGGTAGGTCATTTGACCGGAGGGTGTGGCAATTGCAATAAAGTCAGCGCTGTTTTCGACCAGGGAAACCAGTTTTTGGCGCTCGGCGATCGCGTGTTGCAGCTGGTGGTTGGTTTGTTGTAGCTCGGCGGTTCGCTGCCTGACTCTTTGCTCTAATTCTTGATTGAAGTTACGCAGCGCGGCTTCTGCCTGTTTGCGAACGGTAATATCGGTGATAGTGCCGACGTACCCGGTGATTTCTCCTTCTGGTGAATGCTCGGCCACGGCTTGACCAAAAACCCAGAAAATTTTGCCATCGGGCCGCTGCAATCGGTACTCTAACTGAAAGCTGCGCCTTGCTTGAACGGCTGATTTCCAGGCGGCAAAAACGTGTTCGCGATCGCCTAAATACAACGCCTCGGCCCAGCCATTTCCCAGGGCTTGGGTTGGCAATAAACCAGCGATTTGGCACCAGCGATCGTTGACATAGAGACATTCCCCGGAGGAATTTGTGCAAAAAATTCCAACTGGAACGGCTGCCGCCAGTGCCCCATACCGTTGCTCACTAAGACGCAGTTTGACCTCTGCCTGTTTGCGATCGCTGATATTCTCGATCACGCCAATGAAATAGGCTGGTTTGCCAGCCAGATCTCGAACAAGAGAGACGGTGAAGCTGGCCCAAACAATGCTTCGATTTTGGCGAATGTAACGCTTTTCTAAGGTATACGTTGAACGTTTGCCCCTGAGAAGTTGCTGAACCATCTGCAAATCGAGTGGCAGGTCTTCTGGGTAGGTAATTTCTTGAAACGTTAAACTTTGTATTTTGTCGGGTGGGTAGCCAATAATTTCACAAAAACGTTGGTTAAACCTAAGAAAATGTCCATCTAGACCAACGTGGCAAATGCCAACGGCGGCTTGTTCAAAAGTTGCCCGAAAGCGTTCTTCACTTTGGATCAAAGCCAGTTCGGTTTGTTTGCGCTCGATCGCCAAGGCGGCTAAGTTCACGGCGAGATTGAGCAGTTGCCAGTCTTGGGGGGTGGGCGAATAAGGCTCTCGGTGGTACAGGGCGAAGGTGCCTAAAACAACTCCCGCGCGTGAAAGAATTGGAACTGACCAACACGCGCGTAAGTTATGTGCTAAGGCGATGTCGCGGTAGTTGGCCCAGAGGGGGTCGGTGGCAATATCGGTGACGATGACGGGTTCCTGGCGAAAGGCGGCTGTGCCACATGAACCCGCTTGAGGCCCAATTGTGACGTTGCCGAGGGCTTGCACATAACCTTGAGGCAGGCTAGGGCTAACACCATGTTTGAGCTGATTGCCTTCTAACAGCAAAATGGAGCCGATAGGCCCGTCTTGCTCTTCAATGACGTGTAACAAGAGTTTCAAGATGTGGGTTAAAGGGCGATCTAGTGCCAATTGCTCTAACACTTTTCGCTGCCCTTCTAATAGGCGCTCTTGCCATTGATGTGCTGCTTGATTGGTGCGGCAATCGCCCCCATGATTGAGGTGTTGTTTGGCTTGCAGGGCGGCGATCGCTTTTTGAGCCGTGATCGGTAGAAGCTTGAGTGCATTGCGATCGGGGTCTAGGAGCAAATAATCGGAGGCCCCTTGCTGCATCAGTTGAATGACAGTATCTTCTTCACCAACTTCAGCTAAGATAATCAGCGGGATACACTGCTGGTTTAGCTCAAGGATTAAAGCAGGGGTTTTATCATCTACTAGATCGACACTCAGAACAATCGCATCATATCTTTGAGATGATGTTTTTGCGTATGCTTCAGAAAGTGAAGTAGAAAATTCAAAGTGGCAACTGAAATGACACTGAGCTAGCTTCTCCTGAATCGTCAACAGATCAGTCGAATCACTTTTAATTAAGAGAAGTTTGATATCAATCACCACCGGATTCTATAGAAAGGGTTGAAGCTACGCTACTTTTACTTAAATAGATACGGAAGAAATGATGATTTAAGAAAACAACTTGTAAAAAGGAATACTTGAATAGATACGCTAAAATTACACATAACTTGAAATCATATACAACTTAAGACTAAGACTTTCTCGACTCAGGCAAGAGATGTAGTAAAGTTAAATCTTAAATCTATATAAATAATTTTGCCAATTTACTTAGATACCGAATCAGTAATGTTTCAGTCTTATTTGACATTATTCAATAATTCTGGATTGAGAACCTGTAAGAATACGCATGCAACAATTGTTTTGTTGAGATGCATAAAAGGTTTACAAAACCTTGGAGCGCTTGCCTTAAAAGACCGAAGGACCCAAAGGCATTTAAATTGCAGAGTTCCATCCACATGATTCTTAATAAAACCCTATTTTGTTATTGGATTAAAAGCAGAGACTTGAATATTACTGGGTGAGCAGCGATGTATCCAAAATTTCTAATCTTATTTCTGGACTTACGAGACTGTTTAGAGTAATACAAAGGCTTTGGAATAAGCTGTTGTAGGCTAGTCTCATCTTTTAAGAAACCCAGTTTTGTTAGACCGGAGTTTTGAGAATTACCGTTTCTAGCTGAACCAACTTTTTCTTACTTGCGAGGGTTGCAGAGTCCGGGTCTGCAGCTTTTAATACAGTAGTTAAACGCAGTACTTAGGTAAATCAACGTTTTGAGTAGAAATAGGAAAATCAGATGAAAGGCTTGAAGGGTAAAACAGCTCTGGTGACGGGAGCTAGTTCTGGAATTGGGCAGGCGATCGCGATTCGGCTGGCGGAGGAGGGCTGTAATGTTGCAATTAATTACCGCAGCAACCCGGAAGCTGCTGAAGATACTGAAGATGCAGCAATGGAGCGGGCCTGTGGTCAGGTGCAGGAATGTGGAGTGAAGTCGCTGCTGGTGCAGGGAGATGTTTCTAAAGAAGCAGACATCATTCGCATGTTTGAGACTGTCATTCAAGAGTTTGGTGGTTTAGATATCTTAATCAATAACGCTGGGATTCAGACTGATAAGGCTTCCCATGAAATATCAGCAGATGATTTTGATCGGGTGATAGACGTAAACTTAAAGGGTGCGTTTCTCTGTGCCAGAGAAACAATTAAGCATCTACTTGAGCGTCAAGCAGCGGGTGTGATTATTAATATTTCTAGCGTCCATGAAATCATTCCTCGGCCTAACTATTTGACCTACTCAATGAGTAAGGGAGGGATGGCGAACCTGACTAAAACGCTGGCGTTGGAGTATGCTGATAAGCAAATTCGGGTCAATGCGATCGCGCCAGGGGCAACGGTTACACCCATTAATGAGGCTTGGACGGAAGACCCTGAGAAGCAGGCGGTGGTTGAGAGCCATATACCGATGGGGCGGGCGGGTACGTCGGAAGAAATGGCTGCAGCGGTGGCTTTTTTGGTGTCAGATGAGGCAGCCTATATTACGGGGCAAACGCTCTTTATTGACGGTGGCTTGACACTGTATGCTGACTTTCGAGAAACCTGGTCGGCTTAGGTAGGCAAACAATTTGTATGATGCAAGATTCGCTGCAAAATGTTCTGACAGCTCGTGCCCGTCTGGGTGAGGGACCATGCTGGAATGCTGATGAGCAACGGCTGTATTGGGTCGATATTTACAATCATCGGGTGCATCAATTTTATCCGGCAACGGGTGAGCATCAGTTCTTTGATGTAGGTGATGTGGTCGGCTGTCTGGCTCCGGCAGGCTCCAATCGTTTGCTAATGGCACTTCGCACTCAGTTGGCTTGGCTTGATACGCAGAGTGGAGCGGTCAGGGCGATCGCAACGGTTGAACACGCTCATCCAGAGACGCGTTTTAATGATGGTAAATGCGATGCGGCGGGGCGGTTTTGGTTTGGCTCTGTTTCTTCGCAGGCTGATCAGGCTTGTCTCTATCGTTACGCTGCGGATGGCAGTTTGAAGACGATGGAGACGGGGTTAACGATTTCGAATGGGTTGGGGTGGAGTCCAGATAATCAGACGTTTTATTTGACGGATTCTTACCGCCGCAGGATCTATGCCTACGATTTTGACCTTGAAACTGGGGAACTGGGCGATCGCCGGGTTTTAATTGATTTAACGGGTGAGGTCTTTGAACCGGATGGGTTAGTGATTGATCAGACGGGGTGTATCTGGTCAGCCATGTGGAATGGTTGGTGTATCATTCGCTTTGACCCGGATGGAAAGGAGATGATGCGGGTGCAGATGCCGGTGCAACGACCAACGTCTTGTACTTTTGGGGGCGAAAACTTAAGCACGCTTTACATTACAACGGCGGCGATCGGGCTGAGTGAGGCAGAGATTGAGAAGAGTTTTTACTCAGGGGATGTGTTTGCTCTGCAAACGAATGTGACTGGATTGCCCACGTATCACTTTAATGGCTGAGCTAGGGTGAAATAATAAGCTTCAGGTTTATTATTTCCTTCTGATTGGGTTCAGGAGTCAGCCGTTATGTTTCGCTACATCCGCACAACTGTTTTGCCTTCAAAGCCAGCCCAACTCCTGATTAAGACAGGCTTAAAGTGGGATCAGGATAACTGCTCTGGAATGGCGGCGGCGTTGTCGTATTATGCCCTTTTCTCATTGTTTCCGCTGATACTGATTATTTTGAGTGTGACAGGTCGGTTCATTGGGCCAAGTAGTGAGGCATTTCAATCGATTACTGGGGCTGTAGCCCGCTATTTGCCGCCAGAAGTGCATGATTTGATTCGAGAAACCATTATTTCGTTGAACCAAAATAGTGTGGGTGCTGGATTGATTGGCTCAGGGCTGCTTTTGTTTTCTGCGAGTGCTGTTTTTGGTGCGCTGAGAAGCTCGGTGAACCGAATTTGGCGATCGCCTGACCATGCGCCCGAAGCTCAATCGCTCGGAACAGTTATCGTTATGTTTATCTTTAATAAGTTGCTGGCGTTTGTGCTGGTGCTTGCTAGTGCGCTGTTGCTGCTGACATCGCTAATTAGCGATATCGTGGTTAAAACAATTTTGGAGTTAGTCACCCACTTTCAGGAGACGTTTCGGTTTTTACAAATTGATGAAATTCTATTAGCAGAAGGGCTACAGGTTGGCTCGTCATTTTTGTTGATGGCGATTGTCGCTTGCGTTCTGTTCAAGATTTTGCCTGCTGCTTATGTGAGTTGGCAAGATGTTTGGTTAAGTGCATTACTGACTGCTTTGCTAATGGTCGGCTTACAACAATTGGTCAGTAATAGTGTGATTTCGATTGGTAGCCAATTTCTTTCTTATGGTTTGGTTGGCAGTGTGATGATTTTAATGTTATGGATTTTTCTGACATTTCAGATTTTTCTATTGGGTTGTGTCTTATCCTATGTCTACGCCTATTTATTTGGTAGCCGCCGCAATCGATCGATGAATTTATGATCAAATGTAGATTGTGTTTGATTGAGTTCAGTGATTGACAGTTCTTTCAGCGATACATCGCGATCGCAGTCAATCGGCGTTAAGAAAAACTTGAACGCTAAAGACTGGGTACTTCATGTAATATCTTCAAACTGTTTAGGCAGGCTTTAAGATCAATTGAATGATCAAGTGCATTCCTTTAAAAAAGCTGAAGTTAGATGACCGCTGAAATACCCCTTCGATTTAGATAAGCGGTGTGTTAATGGATACTACAGCCTGGAAAGTTTAAAGGAAAACTTAAGCACCGAAAATTGAAGACATTAACGCTAAATTGCTGAAGGTTAGAAATTCTTGACAGCGAAGGATTAATTCTGGTAAATCTCATGACATCTTGCAAAAAGAGTCAGGCTGAATCTTACTTTCTGCATGTTTGTGAACTCTTTTTTAACTGCAATTGACTCATTTTATTAATTAAAACCGTTCATTTTAGGAGTAAGCATGACGGCAGAAGACATCCGGCTTCAAGCTGAGCGTGACGGAGTGACACCCTGGAAGAAGTGGGGGCCTTACTTAAGTGAACGGCAATGGGGCACGGTGCGCGAAGACTATAGTGCTAACGGTGATGCCTGGAATTACTTTCCCCATGATCATGCGCGATCGCGGGCTTACCGTTGGGGTGAAGACGGTTTGGGTGGCATTACCGATGATCACAACTTGCTGTGTTTTGCGCTGGCCTTGTGGAATGGGCAGGATCCGATCATTAAGGAGCGATTGTTTGGGTTAACGAATAGCGAAGGGAATCATGGCGAAGATGTGAAGGAGTACTACTTCTATCTCGACAGTACGCCGACGCACTCTTACATGAAATATCTTTATAAGTATCCGCAGGCGGCTTATCTCTATGATGATTTGGTCAAGACGAATAAAAGCCGGAGTCGCTACGAATTAGAGTATGAGTTGCTAGATACGGGTATCTTTGATGGCGATCGCTACTTTGATGTGTTTGTTGAGTATGCGAAAGCAGATGCAGAAGATATGCTGATCAAAATTAGCATTGCAAATCGAGGGCCGGAAGCCGCACCGATTCATGTACTGCCAACCTTATGGTTTCGCAATACCTGGTCGTGGAATAAGGCTGGCTCTAAGCCTGTGTTGACGAAGGTGCAGGGAACTGGCAATAGCGTTGTGCATGCTTACCTGACGGATGAGTTGTTTAAGCAGAAGTTGACCGATTATTACTTCTACTGTGAAGGGGTGCCGCCGCTTCTGTTCACCGAAAATGAAACGAATAATCAACGAATTTTTAACACGCCCAATGCCAGTCCCTATGTTAAAGATGGGATTAATGACTACTTGGTGCAGGGTCACAAGGAGGCCGTTAACCCATCGAATATTGGCACTAAGGTTTCTCCTCATTATCAGCTGATGGTAGAGGCTGGTGAGACAAAGGTGATTCGGCTGCGCTTGACAAAGCAGGCTCCGACTGAACTGAGTAATCCTTGTGGTGGGTCGTTTGATGAAATATTTGCAACGCGGCTACAGGAGGCGGATAAGTTCTATGAGAAGGTGATTCCGCCGCAAGTTTTGGAGGATGGAGATCGCGCGAATGTGATGCGGCAAGCCCTCGCCGGAATGATGTGGACGAAGCAATATTTTTACTACGATTTAGACCAATGGCTGCGAGAGCGAAGCGTTACCCCGTGGACGGTTACGAGTGAACGCAAGCATGTGCGAAACAGCGATTGGTTTCATATGCACAACGACGATATTATTTCGATGCCTGACAAGTGGGAGTATCCCTGGTATGCCGCGTGGGATCTGGCGTTTCACATGATTCCTATCAGTTTGATTGACCCTGATTTTGCCAAGGATCAATTGATGCTGATGCTGCGGGAAGATTACCTGCATCCGAATGGGCAGATTCCTGCTTATGAATGGAACTTTAGCGATGTCAATCCGCCGGTGCATGCGTTTGCGACGTGGGAAATTTATACGCGCGATCGCGAACGAAATAATGGTGTGGGTGATATTGAGTTTCTCAAGTATGCGTTCTCAAAGTTGTTGATTAACTTTACCTGGTGGGTCAATCGCAAGGATGAGGGGGGTAACAACCTGTTTCAGGGAGGCTTTTTGGGGTTAGACAACATTGGTGTGTTTGACCGCAGTTCGCCGCTGCCGACAGGTGGCTATTTGGATCAAGCGGATGGCACGGCGTGGATGGCATTTTTTAGCCAACGGATGCTGCAAATTGCGATTGAGCTGGCTCTGCACGACCCGCTGTATGAAGATCTGGCGATCAAATTCTTTGAACATACGATGTGGATTGCCGGAGCGATGGATCGGATTGGGGTGCATCAGGATGAGTTATGGGATGAAGAGGACGGATTTTTCTATGATGTGTTGCAGTTTTCAGATGGAGACGCGACCCGTTTAAAGGTGCGATCGATGGTGGGGCTGCTGCCACTGATGGCGGTTGCGGTGTTTCCAAAGGAAGCTTTTGATAAATTACATCGCTTCACTAAAGAGTCTGAAGAATTTGTCATGCGGCATCCTGAGCTGATTCAAAATGTGCATCTACCCAATCAGCCAGGTGAGCGGGGACGGTTGATGCTGTCGGTTTTGAATGAGCAAAAATTGCGCTCTATTCTCGCCAAAATGCTGGATGAGTCAGAGTTTTTGAGTGATTATGGGATCCGCTCTCTCTCCCGCTATCACCGCGAAAATCCCTACATTTTCTACCATGCAGGGCAGGAGTATCGGGTTGATTATGTGCCGGGTGATTCTAATTCGGGCATGTTTGGTGGTAACTCAAACTGGCGTGGCCCGGTGTGGATTCCGGTGAATCTTTTGCTGCTGCGATCGCTGCTGCAACTTTATTCTTACTATGGCGATGCTTTTAAGATTGAGTACCCGACGGGTTCTGGCCAACAACTCACGTTGTTTGAGGTGACAAAAGGAATCTCTGAGCGAATTGTCAGTATTTTCTTAAAAGATGGGTCGGGCCGTCGTCCGGTTTATGGCGCTGCTGAAAAGTTTCAAACGGACCCTTACTGGCAGGATTTGATTCTGTTTTATGAATATTTTCATGGGGACAATGGAGCCGGGGTAGGTGCGAGCCATCAGACGGGGTGGACGGGCTGTGTGGCGCGACTGATTCAAGGGTTGGGCTATTTTACCCCTGAAATTGTGTTGAATACCCTGACACCGGGAGAATTCGCCCGTTATCGGCGTTAGACATGCCATTGCTTTCTTTTTTCGTAACGATTGAGAATGGCTATGGTCGTTTTTGATCATGATCCGGTAGGGTAAAAAAATAAAATATTTTGGTTAACGAATGGCAACTCAGTTTTTACTTCGACGACTTGCCACTGGCATGGCAATACTCGGTGCAGGCGCGTGTACGGTTGTTGGTGTCAATTCAGCGATCGCGTACCCTTTACAGCAAGGAGTGCAACCCCAGTACATGGCTCAATCTTCGTCTGCGATCGCGGGTAAATGGCGCTTGGTCAATATGACCGAAGGGGATTCTCCCATGCCGATGGTGCTGCCTCGGTCGCCGGAGGTGACGGCTGAGTTTGAGGGCGATCGTCTGTATGGTTCGGGGGGCTGCAATCGCTTTAATGGTGGTTTTGAGACAAGTGATGGGAGTTTGGCGATCGGGCCGCTTGCTTCAACTTTTAAGGCCTGTGAAGAAGCGATTATGCAGCAGGAAACAAAGTATCTTCAGGCACTTCAGGGGGCGCAACGATACGAAGTCAATCGCGATGGGTTACAGATTTTTTACCAGACGGAACAGGGTTCTGGCGTTTTACGGTTTGTTGCACAAACGTCTAGTGTGAGAGCGTTGTGGTAGCAAGCCTGGTTTTGTCCTGGTTCTCTCCACGTTTGGAAGGCTAGGGGCTAAAGCAGAGAGTTCTTCACTTGTATGAAACTAACCTTGCCCCACATTGGGGTTTGGTAACTTCAGACTTAGGTTCAGCAAGACCCATTAGAGTAACCATGCTAAATGGTTAGGTAAGACCCATGTTTGCACGACTGTCTGAACGAGTAATGCATTGGACTCGGTGGATACTAACGATTGGTTGGTTACTGCTGATTGCTTCGCTGTTTTATGACCCCTGGACGGCTCAATTAACGGTGCCAGATCATCCCTGGAGTCCGTTGCGGTTGTCGGGCGAGTGTATCAGGGTGCAGGGGCAGTGCGTACCAGAAGCACCCTACCCGCTGGGCGCGACTATCTTTTGGGGGCTGGTTGTCCCGGCAGGAATTTTTATCTTGCTGGTGTTTGGGCATGAGTTGTGGCGACGCATTTGCCCTCTGTCGTTTCTATCGCAAATTCCACGGGCGTTGGGTTGGCAGCGTCAATTTAAGCGAGAAAATCGGCAAACGGGTAAGGTGCGGTATGAGCTTGCCAAGGTCAAGCCTGATTCGTGGCTCGGCAGAAATTATTTGTATGTGCAACTCAGCTGGTTTTTTGTTGGGCTATGTGGGCGAATTCTGTTCTTTAATGCCGATCGCTGGGCACTTGGGTTTTGGCTGCTGTTGACGATCGCAGCTGCAATTACGGTGGGTTACTTCTATGGTGGGAAGTCGTGGTGTCAGTATTTTTGCCCGATGGCTCCGGTACAGTCGGTGTTTAGTGAGCCACGCGGTTTACTGGGAACCAAGGCACACATGAGTGAGCAACCGATTACACAATCGATGTGTCGCACAGCCTTGCCTAATGGTGACGAAAAAAGTGCCTGTGTTGCTTGTCAAAGCCCTTGTATCGATATTGACTCAGAAAGAACGTATTGGGATGACGTCAGTAGTCCTAAATCGCAACAATTGCGATACGGATATGTCGGTATCGTGATCGGCTATTTTGTCTACTATTTCCTGTATGCAGGCAACTGGAATTATTACTTTTCTGGCTTTTGGAACCGGGATCCTGCACAACTTTCAACCTTGATGAATCCAGGGCTTTACCTGTTTGGGCAAGTGATCAATCTTCCAAAGTTGGTGGCTGTGCCGCTGGTATTGGGGAGTTGCACCGCGATCGCATACTTTTTGGGTGTGGCGATCGAAAAAAGAATCCAGGCTTATGTGCGTCAACATCACTCTAATCTCACGCCTGAAGTTGTTCGCCATCGTATTTTTACGATCTGTACGTTTGCTATTTTTAACTTCTTTTTTATTTTCGCGGCGCGTCCTCTCATTTTACTAACGCCTGTGTGGGTGCAGCATGTCTATGATCTGGGTCTGGTTTTTCTGAGTACGTTGTGGTTAAACCAAACCTGGAAGCGGACTCCGGATGTTTATTCGCGTGAGAATCTGGCAAACCGATTTCGGAAGCAGTTAGAGAAACTTGAACTTGATCTGTCGCAGTATTTAGACACTCGGACTGCGATAGGGGGCGCAGCACCGACACTGGATGATTTAAGTACGAATGAGATTTATATTTTGGCGAAGGTGTTGCCTGGTTTTACTCGTGAAAAGCGGCACGAATCTTATAAGGGGGTTGTGCGTGAGGCTCTAGAGGAGGGCTTTGCAGACACGTCAAGCAGTCTGGAGGTCTTACGGCAACTGCGGGAGGAGTTGGGAATTACTGATGATGAACATCGGGAGGTGTTGGAGGAACTGGGTGTTGAGGATCCAGAGTTGTTAAACCCTGAGCATAAACGAACCCTTGAAAATCAGATTCGTCTGAATGGGTACAAGAAGTCGTTGGAGCGTTTGGTTTCGTTGCAACAGGGCGATCGCGCTGGTCTTAACCCACTATCACCGCAAGAATCGAATGAAATTCGCGCTTTACGACGGGAGTATGTGATTAGTTCGCAAGAAGAAGAGTGGATTTTAAGCCGTTTTTTGCCTGAATTTGAAAACACGCAAAAGATCGATCAGTTGATTGCGCGTCTAGCGGAGCTGCGAGATTGTCGTTTGGCCTTGAGTCAGCCCTCGTTGCAAGCACACCATGCAGCCGTCAACTTTTTACAAGAAAGTATTCACTTCAAGCAAAAGTGGATTTTGACTACTATTCTGAATCTGTTGGAACCTTTGGAGGGATCACCAAAAGCGATTTCAATTGCAGCTCAACTACATCAGCTTGTTCCTGAAATTGTGGCAGAGTTGCTAGAAAGTTCAAGAAGCAGGAACAATGAGGTTCCTAGCTTGAAAGACCGTCTGCATCCAGATATTTTTAATATCCTCAGCGAATCTTCTAGAATCGCTCTTGAGAGGTTGCCTGAATTTTCTCCTCAAGATACAGTTAGCTATCTCAGTGTTCTACTTCACCATAACAACCCACTGATTCAGTCTGTTACGCTCTATCTAATCGCTCAAATAGATAGCGATTATGCAAAAAAGGTTGCTTCAGACTATACTCATAATTCAACCCATCCGCTGATGCGAGACACGGCAGAACGGATGATGTCTGCGGCTAACTCACGATTAAGTGATCTGCCCAAGTTAGAGAAGCTGATTTACCTGGCAAATAGTGATTTGTTTCATCGGGTGGAGCCTGAGACGTTGATTGCTATTAGCGATCGCGCGATCGTAAAAACTTACACAGTCGATGATGTGGTTTCAGATGCGGGTGATACGTGTCGAGAGTTGCTGCTATTGATAGAAGGGAATGTTAGAATTCGCCACCAACTTGATGACAAAATTTGGGTTGAAGAAGTTCAACCTGGGGAAATGTTAGATGAGTTGGAAGTGTTGACGCGCAGTAAGTTCGACAGCACGATTATCGCGAATAGTGAGATGACTCGTATTCTAACGATTCCTGTTGATGTATTTGATGATCTGTTAGATCGTTATCCAGATTTGGTGCCGCGTGTTTTAGAACTTGAAAGCCGCTATCTCAAGCAGCTGGTTACTTCCCAATCGGGGGGGTGAGCAGGAGAAGTAAAGGCTCTTATGTTTCCGGCTACTACACTGGCGGTTAGGCGGCGACTAGGCCGAACAGTCGCAGAACGGAAAATAGAATGAAGTTGACAACTGCAAGGGCGATCGCGCCGAGAATGGCGCTGCCAAGCCCCCATCTCAACCGAAACCCTTCGACTAACCAGGCCGCTACCGCAAAGATAATGGTATGAACAATGAGTGGGATGAGTCCGAAACTAAGAACGGCTGGAATAGTTCTTAACCAACCGGGAATGAGATGATAAAGACCATCAAATGCACCAATAATTGCACCTGAAATCAATGCTTTGAGGGGATTGTTGATTAAAACACCAATGGGTAGTTTGGAAATGAGTAACAAGCTGATTGAAATGACGATAATAGAGATTAAAAAGCCGACCATTTATTAAGCTCCTGTGAGTACAGTCGATATATCAGCAATGGAAAGTTGCCTTACTCTAGAGACTGAAAATTAGAGTAAGGAGAGGGTCTAGTTTTGGGGTTGAGGATAACGCCTTGGAGGGCTAATTGAAAAGTTGGCAACTTAATTTCTGACTTTAGCAGAAAAATATATATAGCGCTACGCATCATGTTTGGTACAAGAGGATATGGGAGCTGCACTCCCAGCCAGGTGTGGAACCCCTGCCCCCGTCCTAACTTTTTCCAGTACTGCTATAAACTCGATATGACAATTCTATGCAGTTGTGAAAAGGCTGCTTTAGGCACCACCTTCGCTGCACAAATTGCTGACATTGCTGCGGTTTATAGCTGTTTCTACGCTTCCTCAGTTTCGATGAGGGTGGCTAATTTCACAGTGATTGTTGTGCCTAAGCCAACTTGACTCGATACTTGAATTTCTCCGCGATTTGCCTCAACACACCGTTTGACGATCGCCAAACCTAACCCTGTACCTTGAATTGACTTGACGTTAGAGGCGCGAAAAAAGGAATCAAACAGACGAGGCTGGTCGGCTTCCGGTATTCCTATACCCTCGTCTCGAATTTGAAAGATAACAAGTTTTTCTGTCGGCACAACGGTTAAGTCAAGTTGAACTGTTGTACCCGCAGCAGAATATTTAATGGCGTTTGAGAGGAGATTGCTGAGAATGTAGCGGAGAATACGCTCATCCATCCAAACGTCGGTACAACTTGCCTGGCAGTTGAAAATGAGTGTGTGTAAGCTTCCTTCAACAATTGAAAATTCTTCTACTAAATTTCGGCAGAATTGCTCAAGATTTAGTAAGGTTGGGTTGCAGGTAACGCGATCGGCTTCTACTTGACCCATCAGTAGCACGTCTTCCATTAAATCGTTCATGGAACGAACGGAAGTTTTGATGCGCTGGATGTAGGAATTTTTCTTTTGTTCTGGCAAATCGTGTCCTTTCTCAAGCAGTTCGGCAGCCGTGCGAACGACTGCAAGGGGATTGCGAAATTCATGGGAAACGATGGAAATGAACTGAGATTTGACCTGATTCAGTTCTTTTTCTTTTTCTAATGCCTGGGTTAATAACTCGGCCTGACGGCGATCGCGCATGTCTCTAAACACCAGCACAACTCCACTTATTTCGCCAGTTGCCCGCTGCAAGGTATTGTCATCGGCATAAGCGGTCAAGTAGATAATTGGAACATCTCGCTGGGCGCGAATCTGAGTAGCTGCTGCCACGCCATCCATTTCGCCCTTTAAAACGATATCCATTAAAATTAAATCGGGTTGAGCTGCGGCTGCTTTGGAAATGGCGGCCATCCCTGATGAAGCAGTATCTACTACAATGTAACCTAGTTGTTTGAGTTGACCCGCGATCGTTTTAGCAACAATTACTTCATCTTCCACAACCAGTATCTTTGGTACAGACATTGGCTATTTACCTTTAAGGTAAGACTTAGGAACGCAAATTAAATAACTTCGATACTTCTTGGGACGGGCGTTAGCGTAGCCATGCTGAAGGCTATATGGCCGTTCGCCTCTTTCAACAGAAAAATATCTTATTTTATCTAATCCATTAATCCTTAAGAAAAGTTTATAGTGAATTTAGCACCTTGTGTATTATCTACGAATAAGAGTCCTTCAAGTTGCTCGGTTGCTAGTGAATGAACGAGTGATAAACCTAAAGATTGGGTGTTTTGCCAATCTAGATCTGTGGGTAAACCTATCCCATTATCTTGAATTGACAATTCAAAATTTGCCCCTATTTGGTATAACTGAGATCTTGCAGCATTCTCAATAAGCCGATTCTAAGCGAGGTTTGAGGTCAATATCGAACCCAAAATGAGCCGCAATATCAGCGTGAGATTGGATGCGTTTGAGTAACTGAAACCAGATAATCGAAGGGAACAA
>DVDV01000198.1 GCA_015296075.1 Leptolyngbyaceae cyanobacterium M33_DOE_097
CACAGCTGATTTAGAGCAGCAGATCTTGAGCTTCATTGACTACTTCAACCGCACCTTTGCCAAGCCTTTTGTCTGGAAGTTTAAAGGGTTTGATCAAGTCATCTAAGCTGGTCAGTCACTCCTGCTAGCCTGCACTAGTCTCGTTCATGCAGGCAAACAGTTTTGCAACATTTGTCTCCATTTTAGATGGGGTGCCTTATGCTTCTCATGTGCCCCTAGTTGCTCGTATCGAAGATGAAGTTGTTAAGTTAAGTGGCCATCTCGCCAAACAAAATCCTCAATGGCAGGCATTTGAGGCTACTGAGTCACTGGCTATCTTTACGGGCGCACATGCTTATATCTCTCCTACGCTGTATGAAAAGCGTGAAAGCGTACCGACTTGGAACTACATTGCAGTGCATGCTTATGGTTTTCCAAAGATCATTAAATTAACTGACTCACCAGAGTTGATGGAGAAGATGATTGATGAAATGGTTGATACCTACGAAGCCAGTTATAAAAACCACTGGCATAACATGCCTGACGGCTTTCGAGAAGGAATGATGAATGGCATCATTGGATTTGAAATGGTTGTTACTCGGTTAGAAGGAAAATACAAACTCAGCCAAAATCGGAGCCAGACCGATCAACAAAATGTATCGAATACTTTGCTAAACAGTTCTGACCCAATTGCCCAGGCGGTTGGAATTGAAATGCAACGAAATCTAGAGTCAGACAAAGAGTGATAAAAAATCAATCTTTGTCTGGAACCGACACAAATCGCCTGGAACTATTCCCTAAGCTTGGTTTTCCTTAGCAAGGGTTTCAAAAAAACGTGCGATCTCGGCAGTTGAGCGGAGGTGATAGACCTTTCTAGTGCTTCGAGCCTGCTCAACATAGTCACGATATTTTGGGGTTAAATACTGGTGACATAACGGAAGCACACGGTAACTACTGAGTGAACTCTTCAAAATTGGACTTCTTTCTGGCCAGCCAGCAGGCGCTTGAAAGTAACCTGTGACAAATCGTTTAGTAACCCACCAAAAATGTACAGGTAAGGGCAAGTCAACGTAAATGAGGCTATCTGCTTTGTCGAGCCGGGGCCATAGAGTTTCTATACTGCCAAACCCATCAATGATCCAGCGATCGCTGTCTACAATTTCCTGATGGATGCGCTCATACTCTGCTTGTGCAATCTTGACGCCTCCAGGTTGATATTGAATCTTGTCTAAGACATAAAGCGGCAAACCTGTGAGTTCTGATAATTTCCTGCTAAGAGTTGATTTACCACCTCCGGCATTACCAAACACGGCTACTTTTTGCATCCCCTGGCTCCTTTAGCTGCAATCTCTTCCACTCATAATTGAGATAAAGCTGACATGGCTGAAATTGGATGAAGTCGCGATCGCGAACATCATTCCTATTTTAGCTAGTGTTACTTGGCTGAGCCAACAGATTTCTCTGTTAGTCGAAAAACTATAACCACGTGGAAGATTGAGATACCCCCAAAACATGCTAATGAAACTTGAATAGACGGTTAGAAGCTTGCGTATCTTGACGTTTCATTAAAGTGAGGATGTAATTTTGAGGAACTTGTGAGATAGTCGGTATTTAATTTGTACAACTCCTGAAGTTCTAAATTTTGCCTAATTCAAAGGTTTATGACAGAAAAGCAAACTATTTGGACAATTCCCAATCTTCTATCGATTTATCGGTTGGTTGTGTTTCCAGTGTTAGTATTTGCGATTTTGAAGCAACAGGAACAGCTGTTTTCCTTTTTGTTTTTCATTAGTTTGATAACTGATATTTTGGATGGCTGGATCGCCCGCACCTTTCACATGGAGAGTGAACTGGGTGCAAAGCTTGATTCTTGGGCTGATACGCTAACTGAGATCTTGCAGCATTCTCAATAAGCCGATTCTAAGCGAGGTTTGAGGTCAATATCGAACCCAAAATGAGCCGCAATATCAGCGTGAGATTGGATGCGTTTGAGTAACTGAAACCAGATAATCGAAGGGAACAA
>DVDV01000106.1 GCA_015296075.1 Leptolyngbyaceae cyanobacterium M33_DOE_097
GCGTGCCCAAAATCGCTCGGTGTTGGAGTATTTAGTGCAAGCGTGTCGTGCCTCTCGCCAAGGTCTACCAGCACCCTCTTTGCTACCGATTCAAGACTGCACCCCCTGAACGGTTACGTCAAATGTTTCTAGCGTCCAAATTGCCAGTTGGGTCTGCTTGTTGGAACGTTCATTCACGACTGTACGAACGAATTCATCCAGCGCATCAAAATTTGGAGCGATCGCCCCTTGAGAATTCATCGTGCAATTTCCTTTATGCCTGGCAACGGTCGAAGACCCATATCACATCCCCTATTAAGGATGGCTTTTCAGTTCCTCTGCGTTGGTAGTAGTCATGACTACCCAACTCTGCAACAACAGCATATTTGGGGGCTTCTTTTTCCTCGCCCAACCACAGCGGAGTCGCTGATTTCAAATTCTGGTCAAAAAAGGTGATCCAGAACCGCTGACTCTGCCTTGAGTTCTTCTTGGATAGCTCATTCAACCAAACTGAACCATACCCGCTCGATTGGTTGACGGTAAACTGATACAGCGATCGCTGTTGCGGATGATGAATGACCGCGGTTGCGTGGTAAGTCGTGTTAGGCAAAGGCGCACCAAAAACTAATTCAAACCCCTTGCCATCTCCATCTCGGTAAATACTTTTTGCAATCGGACACACGGTTGTTGGTTTTGCCTCTGTTAAAGATGGGATTGATAGTGAAATGATAACAAGTATCAATCCGGCAACAGATCTAGTTTTCATGAATTGCCCCCATATCTCATCGTCAATCTTAATTCAGTTTATAGACGGTTTAGATGAAAGCTTTTACCAATTTTGAGTGGGTAGGGAAACAGGTTTAATCCAGCGATCGCTCGCTCGGACAAAGCACCTTTCCTTCGTTCTCAGCCAGGAACTTCCATCAGGTAGTTCAACAATATTCCGACTTCTAGCATCTCTCGCCCCAACGTACTGATAACCTGCCCTTTCCGGTGGAATGCTGCACAATTCCATTCGGTTGCTCTCGGCAATTCAACACTCCGTCCGCAGAAATCACTGGCCACTGAGTCCAGGCATAAGTTCCTGACTCCGACAAAAACGTATTACTATTGGCATTGGTGAAATTTCCCTGGTTGTTGGCTTTAGGTAAAGCTTCGGGCAGATTTAGCTGAAATTTCCTTCCGTTCGGCACCCGACAGTCCTGATTCTGAGGTTTAATCTCTCTGAAACTGACGGGTTGACGAGTCACGATCCAGGTGACTTGAGCAACCATTGGTAAATCCGACTGGGGATTAGGACGACGAATGCTGCTCTGTCCCGTACAGGTATCAATAAACGTCCCTGACAGATAAGTATAGCTTGTGTCTTGGCGAATGCGGTCAATATTTAAACAGCCCCAGATTGATTTTCCACTTTCTACCGTTTCGTACGGCTGTGAAATTATCCCTTTCCAGTCGTTTTAGCAACGGCGATCGTCGTCACTCCGTTCCTATAGGTAGTATGAATCCATTTGCCCCCTGACCCAGCGGCACTTGCGATCGCAGGTATCACCAGGGGTTTGAGTGAGCACAGTAAGGAAATGGCGATCGCACCTGGAACAGACTGATTCACCATCGCTTAGAACTCCAGCTTGTTCATTTCAATAGTTGGCAATGTCTTCCCATTTCCAGACAACTTGCAGAACGATCCGACTAGAAATGGTACATACCAATTAAATGCTAGTTGCTTGGCTTAATATTATAGAACTAAATCGAAGATACTGAGAACGTTAATCGTCATTTGTGATTAGTCATTTGCAAAGAACAATTAACGAAGGACAAATGACCGTTTGTCTAACCTTTCTTTAGTCCTGATTTGGAGTCTGCTTCCTATTTTTTGTGACAGACCAAAGTCCCACTAAAATGGCAACTCCATACGCTACCACCAGGCCAGGAAAAGCATGTTCAATCAATGTCCAGTGGGGAAGGTCGCTGGGGCCAGAGCGGGGAGCATTGCCTAGCAGAATTTGTAGATTTGAATAACAAGGAGCGCCTTCCTTCGCCCGAAAGCAATTGCCAGGTGACACCAGAATCGTCGCAACTTGTAGAGCTAAAACAATACCCCAAATCCAGTATTTGATGCGAGGTGGTTGAGTGCGATTTTGTAGGGCGATCGCCCATAACCACGCTAGCGCAATTACGTAAAATGGCAGAAGTAGGAAAAAATAGATTATCGCACCGATGATAGTGTTTGATGCAATCAGGAATAGAACAGCACTTAAGCAGAAGTAGATTGTCAAGACCAAACCAAATTTAACCATTGCATTGCTCCTTGATAAAATCTTCCCACGCTCACAACGCTTTACATCAGCAAATGCACTTTGAATTTGCTCAATCAATGCGTGTGGTGTCGGAGTAATGGACATCATAATCGAATACTACTGACTGACCTGTAGAACGAAGTAAGCGACGGGATGGAGTTGGTCACCTTGCGGCTCACTAAAGAAAATTATGAAGATTCTCTTATTCATTTGAGCAAATTGAAAGATTGAACTAAAAATTTAATTTCACAGTGATCAACTTACATAGGTGTAGATCGTGTAGAACTCAGTCTATCTCTCACAGTTAACCGTCTATCTAACGTCTTTTATGCTGGTGCCGATTATATAAGCCTACTATCATCATTGCTGCACCTAGCCCCACGAGAGTAATTTCTTCAGACCATAAAGCTCCTGGTGTGTCGATTTTAGTCCAGGGAATAGATGGGTTTTGAGTATCCTTTAAGTACAGAACTGTCACCTGGTCGCCTACCGCATAGTTGATGTATCCACTATCTGAAAACTCGGTTGCTGCTCCTCCTGCTGGTGTAAACTGCACAACTGGGTGAGCGCCGCTTGCATTAAGCCGGACGACTTTACCTTCTGCCCGGGATGCCAGCGTGATGAATCGGTAGGTCACTAGCCCTTCAAGACCTGCTCCCAATAGGAGAACAATGCCCAAGATAGGAAAGAGAATGCCGAGCAGTTTTTGGGTACTTTGGTCAGTAGGTTGCATAGAACTGATTTAACTGCTGAACCTTAAACTTCTAGAACAATGGGATTGCAATCGATGCAAAGGCGACTTGGCAAGCTGAAACGGTGCAGAAAGCTTAAACCTGTTTCTTATTCGTTGCAAAATCTTCTGATCCGTTTCCCAGATTGCAAATCCCATAGGGTGATCCTATTGCCGGTGTGATTTGTAGCGTTGACCAGAATTCTCGTCCCAGCAAACGCTTGCGCTCCCCACCCTGATTTGCCTTCAAGCTGATGTATCTTTGCGCCCGTTGCGGAATTCCATAGGGCGTAGTTGCCTTGTTTATCCAGGGTGAGGAATGACGAAGCATCTGGGGTAAACGCGATCGCGTTGTAGACATGGTCGGTGTTGAAGGTTTGTAATTTCTGACCTGTAATTAAGTCATAACGCTTGATACCAGCATCAGTCATAATTAAGACCTGTTTATGATCAGGGCTGACCGCAAAAGGAGATTCGATGTAGCTCCCCTTCAGGGTTTGTAATGTAGCTCCAGCGGTAATTGACCGAAATCGTTTCACATCCCCCGCATTCTGGAGCAGCAGGGTTTGATTGTTCGCACTTACCCCCAGTGGCGTATGGCTCGGATCGGCTTTCAGCGTGCTAACTGCTTTGCCTGTCGTCATGTCCCATAGGGTGATCGTTCCATCCTTACCCATACTGGTAAATCCCCTGCCATCAGCACTTGTCACAATAGGGAACCGTTGCGCGACTTCCGTATTCCAGGTTTGCTGCATTTGTCCTGTCGCTAAGTTCCAACGCTGAATAACCCCGCTATCATCTTGACTAATGAGAGTTTGACTATCGCGGCTCACCGCTAGAAAACGGACGCGATCGCGGTGGCCCTTAAGAGTACGAATCGGTTGGCGACTTGCCAAATCCCAAACCTGAATTTCATGCACTCCCTGACTACCGATCGCCCCCACTGAACTGGCGGCACTGATGAACATCCGCTGATCTGGAGTAATTGCCAATGCACTCACGGTAGGCGGTGACAACCCAGCCATTTTTTCCGCCATGCTGCGATCGGTGGTACTGTCATACAATTTCTTGCCTGTAGCAATGTCCCATAGCCGGATTTGTCTTCCTCCGGTGATTAAGGTGTTACCATTCGCTGTTACAGCCAGTGCATTCAGACGCTCCTTGCGGCACACCAGCGCCTCATCCCGCCACAGGAGTCCTCCCAGTCGGTTGATGCCATACATGATGCCTAGCACTAACGCGATCATGGCTCCAGACCCAACAATCGAAAGGATGATAGTTTTGACAGATTTCATAAATCACCCGACCAAAATTTGGGTTAAACGGAGCAAGTTTAAAACTCACAGTCCGTTGATTTAGCATAATTGAACTCTAGATTGGGAAATTAAAAGCTACAAATTAATGCTGGTTGAACTGTTGTAGAGCGAAGAAATAAGTGACAAGACCGAAGAATGATTTGTCAAATCCACCTGATATCTTGAATCCATTTCTTGCAAAGGTTTGAAACTTCTCTTGCATAGTTTCAAATGGGATGAGTAGTAGGAATAATCAGATTTACCGATGCATCTTTTTTACCAGAACCCTGAAGGAGTCAAGCTCTTAAACTGTGACATTTAATTCTTCGCTGAGGACACTTATTTCTTCCCCCTACATTAGCGCGAAAGAAAATTGGTCAATTTAGCTCGATCGCACCCAACTTTTTTAGAGTGTCTTTTTGGGTTGTAGTTAAGCCAGTCACTCCAGTAATATTCATGCCTTGATAAGGACGATCGCCTCTCACGTATGCATCGCTCTTCACATATTCAAGGTCAGCAAACACTGTATTAGTCAAATCGGCTTCCGAGAAGTTTACCTGATGCAGAACAACAGAGCGCAGGTCTGCTGCCAGACTGTCAGGTTAGAAAAATCGTAATTTGTCATGTCTAACCCTAGTCGATGCATCAGATTGAGTAAATTACCCGCGCCATAGCCAGCCGTGCGGTCAGCAGATCGCCGCAATTTTGTGAGAATTTGCAGAGTTTGCTGCTCTAGAGCGGCAAGAGAACCAAATTGTTTACTGAGTTGATTGGCAATTGTTTGCAGAATGTCAGTTTGCTGATTAGGCTGAATTTTGGTTGGAGCCGTTGCTTTAAGAATGGCATGGTTTAGAAATAGCGATAGCTCGGTAGTCCTCAGTTCGTTCACTAAACCTTCAGTAAATTGCTCAACCACATATTCCATCACAACCGCCTGCTGCGTGTAGCAGTTGGTTTGTTTCTCAATCAGCGATCGCAAGCTTAATGCTTCTAGAGCTTCCAGTAATCGGGCTTTAGAGATAGGTGGTACGATGTCGGCTTGCAACTCGTTAGAGGTTGTCCATTCTCGATTGACCGCCAACCAGTACATAATGCTCTGTTCTAACGAAGAAAGGCGATTGAAGTGTTGGTCGAGCAAACGACGAATGCCATTTGACAACAGCGTTTCTTCTAATAGAAACGACTCGATACTTCCCTCAAATAACTCTTGAATCGATGTGGAGACAATTTTTAGAGCTAATGGATTGTTGCCATAAAGATTACCTAATTGACACTTTTGCTCATCGCTACCAACCAAGCCTTTATCTTGCACAATCGCCTGTACCGTCTCAGGGGAACCCTCCAGCCGGAGCGATCGCACCGCCGATTCAATTCCTTCTAGCATGGATACTTCTGCCAATTTTTCGCGGCTGGTTATGACTATGCAGCTTTGGTGACCAGTTTCTCCAACCAGTTGCAACAGTTCGCCATAGTTTTCATAGCCAGCTTGAAACCGCCCAATTTCACCCGGCTCTAACAGGGCTTCAAACCCATCTAAAAGCACTAAGCTACGAGATTGGCGGAGACACTGCAAAAACTTACTTAACTCCGGTTGAGCGGCGAACTGCGGTGCAAAGAACGACAATAGATCAGTCAACAATTCGGTTAGCAGGGGCGCATGTCGGAGCGATCGCCAGATAATGAAATGAAACGGGCGATCAGACACCACGGATTGGTTGAGTAGCTGCGCTAATTTGACCGAGAGTGCAGTTTTGCCGACGCCTCCCATCCCCAAGAGCGCAACCAGGCGGCAATGGTCAGTTTGGATCCATTCTGTCAGCAACTTTAGGTCTGCCTGCCGCCCATAAAAGACAGACACATCAATGGCATCGCCCCAATCAACCTGGCAACTGCTCGGCGTTGCAGGTGCCACGCTGCGAGATTCTAAACCGCTGGGTACAAAAACCTCTGTAGCGAAACGTTGCGAATCTAACTCTCCTTTCAAGCCAGAGTCGATCTGAGCAATGGACTGATTAGCCTGTTTGCGGAGATACCTTTCTACCACAAATCGCAAATTTTTCTTACCTGTTTTTTCGCCGAATGAATCAGATAAGGTTTGCCACAGTTTAGGCGCAACTGTGCGATTGATGTAACCGATTGAGTATCCGGTGGCATCTGCAATTTGGTCGTAGGTTTGCTCCTGCCAACACCCTTGTAAAACGGCTACCTCTACAGGTGACAAGCGCCTCCCCATCCGAGTAAAGACCAATTCATTAGTAATTTGGAGTGCCTGCTCAAAATCCATGCAAATTGAGTACGAAAAACCTATGAACTTTACCTGAATTTTTTAAGAACTATACCAAAAAATCCCTGTAAATTCTGTCTATAGACGGAGGCACAGATTTTAAAGTACTTTAGACAAATCTTCTTTAGACTTCAATTTTCTAGTTATTTGCTTAATTTCCTAGCTTTTCACTTTTAACAATAGGTAAACAAAAGGTTTCTCTTGCTACCTTCGCAATGCGCAGGCTCACAAGCATCTGTTCACTGCTTTTCCTTTGATCTGATTTGACAAAAACTATGATGTTTACACCTTAAGACCACAATTTTTGATTTTTTCCCCTGCTTTCTTCAATGACTGTGAACCTAAAGCCCCCCTAATCAGCATGTAAAAGCCCCTTTTTGCAAGCATCCGGCCCGCGAATAACTTCAGTTTCACATCCCATTTTGAATCGCTATCATCGAAAATTCTCTATCAGTATTGCCTTGGCGAATGATTCCTCCTGGTCGTGTTCGCTTCTCCACCTAAAGCAAGTCAGTCCAGTTGTCTAGAATTCTTTTTTGAAAGGGTTTATAGTCTTCTTCAAATCAATGGGTACCATCAAAAATTCTTTGTGAAAGAATATTTTAACTGCTTGGCATCCATTGCTAAAACTCACTTAAACTACAACTCTTGTCATAGGTGGAAATGCCAGCATGACAGACCCTACAGCCAGTATCGTCGATCAACTGCAAGCCCGAATTCAGGAATTAGAGGCTCAACTGGGTGAGTACCAAGCTCAGGTTGCTTACTTAAGTGCAAGTGAGGCCAAGTTCCGCGCGATCGCCGAACATGCAAGTGACGCCATTTGCACCATTAATCATGCTGGCGAACTCACCTACATTTCGCCTAACATACAAACCACAATCGGTTACAGCCCCGCCGATCTAGAAGGGCAAGTTTTCGAACCCTTAATTCATCCCGATGATTTATCTCGTTGTGTCACGGTGATTGAGCAGGTGATGACAACCGCTCAGCCTTACAATGGGCTGGAATATCGCGTGCGCCATCAGCAGGGGTACTACGTCTGGCATCGTGCAAACCTCTCAGCCTATCGGGATGAATCTGGGCGACCTGTACTCATTGCGATCGGTCGTGATGCCACACAACAAAAGGAAACGGAAGCTGCACTCGCGAAGAGTCAAGCCCAGTTTGAGGCAATTTTGCAAAACGCGAACGTCGCGATTTTTGCCAAAGATTTAGAAGGTCACTACATTTTTGCTAATCCCTGGGTATCTCAAGAAGTGGGGCTACCTTTAGAGCAAATTTTGGGCAAAACCGATGCTGATTTACTACCGCCTGAAGTTGCCGAACGGCTTCAAATGAGCGATCGCATTGCATTAGAGACAGGGCAAGCCGTTCGCAGCGAAGAAATTGTGGCCTCACCGCAGGGCGAAAATACTTATTTAGCGATCAAGTTTCCCTTGATGGACAGTCGCGGCAATCCCTACGCTGTTTGCGGCATTTCTACGAATATTACCGACCTGAAACGAACCGAATCTGCCTTACGCGCTTCAGAGGCCCGGTTAAATCAAATTTTAGACAGCACATTAGCGTCGATTGCCCGCTATCGGATCTATGCCGACTACAACTGGGAGCCAGAATATTTTTCTTCTGGCACGACCGAGATTTGGGGATTCACACCCGAAGAAATTTTAGAAGACAAGATGCGGCAATTTGATCGCGTCCACCCCGAAGATTTTGAAAGCATCATTCGCACTCAAGTTTATCCAGCCATTTTTGCCGAACAAATGGTTCGCTTTGAATACCGCTATTACCATCCCAAAACGGAAGAGTGGCGCTGGATTGCTCAAACAGTTAGCTCAGTTCGGGATGAGGCAGCTGACTGCTGGCTGGCAACGGTGATTGCAACGGATATCACTGATCGCAAGCTGACCGAAGCCGCATTGCGCGAGTCAGAAGCGAAGTTAAACCGTATTCTTGACCGCACCTCTGCCTGCATTGCCGATTATCGAGTTTATGGCGATCGTATCCTGGTGCCCGAATATTTTTCATCAGGCAGTCAGCAATTGTGGGGATTTACCCCAGAAGAGTTATTAACTGATCTCGGTGCCTGGCATGCTCGGTTTGACCCAGAGGATTTGCAAGCAATTTTTGCAGAAGCCTACGATTACATTTTTAATGAGCAATCCTATCAGTGTGAATACCGCTACCATCATCCAGACGGCAGTTTGCGCTGGATTCAGTTAAATCTATCGTCTTACCGGGATGAGGCAGATAACTGCTGGCGCACGCCCACAGTTTCGATTGATATTACCGATCGCAAGCTAGCAGAATCAGCCCTGCGGGAATCTGAAGCGAAAATCAATCGAATTCTCGATCGCACCTCTGCTTGTATTGCCGATTATCGAGTTTATCCAGATCGCCGCTTTATCGCCGACTATTTTTCGTCTGGAAGCCAGCAAATCTGGGGTTTTGCGCCAGAGGAGTTGTTGGCAAATATGCAGCTTTATCTTTCTCGATATGAACCCGCAGATCTGCAAATCATTTTAGACGAGGCGTTTGACTATATCTTTAGCGAACGTCCTTACACCTCTGAGTACCGTTATCACCACCCCGACGGCAGCGTACGTTGGATTCAATTTAGCTTGACCTCCTACTGGAATCAAGCAGAAGGCTGCTGGCGTACTCCAACAATTTCGATCGATATCACAGAACGCAAACGTGCCGAAGAGGCGTTCGTCAGGAGTGAAGCACGTTTCCGCCAGATTGTCGAAAACGCGAGTGATTTAATTTCTACGATCACCCCTGATGGAACGATTACCTATATGTCTCCTGCCGCCGTCAACATGCTGGGTTACAGCGGCACTGAATTGCTTGGTCAACATTTTGCCCCAGTCGTTTCTCCTGAAGATCTGCCAATTGCTTTGGAAGCGGTAAACCGGGTCTTGACGACAGGAGAACCCTATTCGTTTGAGCATCGCCTTCTACATCGGGATGGTAGTTTTCGTTATGTGGTCGCAAACGTTTCAATGTATGAGGATGAAGATGGAAACCCGCTAGTTCTGGGTATTGTGCGAGACATGACTGACCGCAAACGGTTAGAGGAAGAACTGCGCCAGAGTGAAACAAAATTCCGGCGGATTGTCGAAAATGCCAGCGACCTGATTGCCACCGCTACCCCTGATGGCACACTCACCTACATCTCGCCCAATGTTTCAAGTTTGCTTGGCTATCACAATACTGAATTGATCGGTAACTATTTTGCCCCGATCGTTCATCCAGATGATATTCATTTAGCTGTTTCTGCGATCCAGCATGTGATGACAACTGGAACAAACTATGAGTACGAAACGCGCCTCTTGCATCGCGATGGTAGCCTGCGGTATGTCGTTTCCAACGTTTCCATGTATGAGGGTGAAAACGGAAATCCCATGATGTTGTCCTTTGCAAGAGACATCACCGATCGCAAACGACTAGAAGAAGAACTGCGTCAAAGTGAAGCAAAATTCCGGCGAATTGTTGAAAATGCCAGTGACTTGATTGCCACCGCTACCCCAGATGGAACTGTCACCTACTTATCCCCTGCTACACTCAATCTGTTGGGCTATACCAATGAGGAATTGATTGGTCGATATTTTGACAGGATTGTTCATCCAGACGATATATCCGTAACGGCAGACGCGATCGCTCAGGTTATGACAACTGGAGAATCCTACACCTTTGACCATCGGTTAATTCATCGAGATGGTAGTTTGCGCTATGTCGTCGCCAATTTATCCATTTATGAAGATGAGAACGGCAACCCTGTATTACTCGGAATTTCGAGGGATGTAACTGAGCGACGACAGTTAGAAGAAGAGTTGCGCCAAAGTGAAGCCAAGTTCCGTAAGATTGTCGAAAATGCCAATGACTTGATCTATTTAATCAATTCTGATGGTCTTATTACCTATATGTCGCCCAATGTGCAT
The DNA here is from genome assembly GCA_015296075.1 of Leptolyngbyaceae cyanobacterium M33_DOE_097. Taxonomy (GTDB): domain Bacteria; phylum Cyanobacteriota; class Cyanobacteriia; order Leptolyngbyales; family Leptolyngbyaceae; genus DSRU01. The sequence continues at coordinate 10,536 of DVDV01000106.1, forward strand.
CTCAGTTTGGGCTATAGTGTTGCAGAATTACAAGGACAATCATTTGTACCGCTTGTTCATCCTGATGATTTGGAATATACGGTCGAGTCTTTTCAGCAGGTGTTGGCAGGAGAAACAATCACTGTCGAAGTTCGCAGTCGGCATAAAGATGGAGGTTGGCGGTGGTTTAGTTGCCAGGTTTCCCCATTTATTAGTAACGACGGTGAACTATTTCAAATGGGAATTGCTCGCAACATCACTGAAAGAAAGCGATTAGAAGAAGTACTGCGTCAGAGTGAGGCGAAGTTTCGGGCGATTGTTGAAAATGCGAATGACACGATCGCCACTGTCAACACAGAAGGCGCCATCACTTATCTCTCGCCTAACATGCTGGAATTTTTTGGGCGAGACGCAACGGAACTAATTGGTACATCTTTTGTTCCTTTAGTGCATCCAGAAGATGTATCCAAATGTTATAGTGCAATTCAACAAGTGCTGGCTACTGGTGAACCCTACCGATTTGAATATCGGTTGTGTCGTTGGGACGGTGAATATTGCTACTTTGTGACCAACACCTCACTGTTCTACAATGAACACGGTGAACCTATGATTCTCGGCGTTTCACGGGATGTCACCGAGCAAAAGAAGTTAGAAGAAGAACTGCGCCAGAGTGAGGCTAAGTTTCGGGCGATCGTTGAGCAAGCCAGCGACATTATCTATACTATTGACCCGACTGGGCAAGTCACCTACGTTTCGCCCAATATCGAGTCTATCTTGGGTTGCCCTTCCGATGATTTAATCACCAACCATTTCTCGGTTCGAACGTATCCAGATGATCTAGAACTTGTGATTGCGGCTGTGCAGCAAGCGTTAGCAGGTGAGACAGCCAATGTTGAATGTCGCGCACAACATGAAGATGGAACATGGCTTTGGTTAAATTGCAATTTATCGCCATTACGCACAAACGATGGTGGAATTGGCATTATGGGCATTGCCAGAGATATTAGCGATCGCAAACGGCTAGAAGAAGAACTGCGCCAGAGTGAATATAAGTTTCGAGCGATCGTCGAAAACGCCAATGATTTGGTCTATGTCATTGATTCCAACGGTCAGATTGCTTATATATCACCAAATTGTTTTGCCATTACTGGTTATCGTGCAGAAGAAATTGAGGGAAATACAATCGAACCGTTTGTTTATCGCGATGATTTGGCGATCGGAACAGATGCCGTACGGCGGGCGATTTCAGGTGAGAAAGTAAGTTTTGAAACCCGTTCGATCAGCAAAGATGGCACGATTTACTGGGCTAGTTCCAACGTTGTACCCTTCCAGTTACCCACCGGAGAACGGGGAATGATGGGTATTTCACGGGATATTACCGATCGCAAACGACTGGAAGAAGAGTTGCGTCAAAGTGAATATAAGTTTCGGGCGATCGTCGAAAATGCTAATGACTTAATCTACGTGATTGATCGCAATGGTTGCATTATTTATATGTCCCCTAATTCGACCACGATTCTCGGCTATCGTCCTGAAGAGATGCAGGGGAGCAGTTTTGACCAATTTGTGCATCCAGATGACTTGGCTGTCGGGGCTGATGCGATCCAACGGGCGATCGCGGGTGAAAGGTTTAGCTTTGAAGTTCGCTCTTTTGACAAAAATGGTCGCTTGCACTGGTTTAACTCCAATATTGCCCCTTTCCAGCTATCGACTGGTGAAGCCGTCTTGATGGGCATTGGACGCGATCTGACTGATCGCAAACAGGCTGAAGAAGCCTTACGCCGCAGTGAACGCAAGTATCGCAACATTTTTGAAAACTCTTATATTGGTGTCGGCAGAGCCAAACTCAGCAGTACTGTCATTCTTGAGGTCAATCAGCGCTTGGCTGAGATGTTGGGTTTTATTGACTCAGCCGAGTTAGTTGGGCAATCTTGGGAACAATTTTGTATTACCGAAACAGAAGGTCAACGGATTACTTCCCTACTTCGCAGGCATGGTTTCATTAACGAGGAGATTCAGATTCGGGTGCGCGATGGCTCTGTTCGTTGGTGGCTGTCGTCTAGCCGGGTTAATTTAGATGAAGATTGCATTGACTTTGTTGTTGCGGATATCACCGATCGAAAACAACGAGAAGAAGAATTGCGCCTCGCCAAAGATGCGGCGGAAGCCGCTAACCTTGCTAAAAGCACCTTTTTAGCCAATATGAGCCACGAGCTTCGCACACCACTCAACGTTATCTTAGGCTTCACCCAATTGATGGAACGAGAAAATGCCTTGACTGAGATCTTGCAGCATTCTCAATAAGCCGATTCTAAGCGAGGTTTGAGGTCAATATCGAACCCAAAATGAGCCGCAATATCAGCGTGAGATTGGATGCGTTTGAGTAACTGAAACCAGATAATCGAAGGGAACAA
>DVDV01000362.1 GCA_015296075.1 Leptolyngbyaceae cyanobacterium M33_DOE_097
AAACATTTGTACTGTAGCCAGAGTGTCTAAAGACTTGTGCACTCAATGTTATAAACGGCAGAATGCGGGTTTCAGCCATTCATAAACGTTAAAACCGGACGTTTTTATGAGAATCATTCTCATATCGAGAATTGCTGGTATGGAACTGCAATCCCCGTTGAACAAAAGGTCTATTTGGAAGAATATTTGGCAACACTTGGGCCTGCTTATCCTAAAACGGTTCAAGAGTTAATCGCAGTGCTGGAATCGCCTGAAATTGCAGGCTCAGACACACCTTCCAGCATTCTTGGAACCTTGCGGCGTTCTGCAGCAAGTGCAGGCTTGACTGATCCAAATTATGTCAATGTTGCTGAAGTGTTGACCCCATTGGTCAGAGAGACGTTGATTGGCACTTTAGACTCACTTGATCTGGATACCTTCCTGTTCCCAACTGTGAACTCGTTTGCGCGTCCTTTGTTTGGCACGACAGATCCAACCTTCGTTAGCTATCCGGGTGCGCCGCCAGCCCGTCAGGTTGAGTTTGCCAGCTCTGTTGGCTTACCCGACATCACGGTGCCTGCTGGCTTTAGTGCATCTGGCTTGCCGATGACACTTTCGTTTACAGGTCGCCCCTACAGTGAGTCAACTCTGTTAGGCTTAGCCTACTCGTTTGAGCAAGCTACAAAGTTCCGTGCACCTTCTCCACTGTTGCCTGCGCTGGCGGGTGAAGTAATTACAGCGCCGCAACCAATCCCCGAACCTGAAATGATCCCAGCTCTGGTTGTGTTTGGTGCAGGAGTATTTGCAGCTAAGCGTAGACACAATCGCCGTAAATCGATCAGTGCCAATAGCTTTGACTTCACTGCGACGAAATCAAACGACTTGGTGAGTGCTGCGCCTGTAGCAAGTCGCTCCTAGTCAAGGTTTGTCAAGGCGCGATCGCACAGTTGTGGTTGCTTTAAGCTCAACACTCGTTTGACTCAGTTTGTCCCTTTCCCTTCCAGGAAGGGGACATCTATCCAGTTTTTTGCCAATTGGGCAAGGTATCAGTTAGGAGTGTAAGTTGATCGCTTTTAAATTCGTCAGCTTAATCGGATGAGCAAGATTTAAGTGGGTAGACAAAATTAACTGTAGCCAGGAGGTGTTGGTGGCTCCGCCTTTGGAAAAGGGTTTTCACCCCCTCCACTTTCAAAATCACTTTTGGTTTCATTGCACCCACTTACTTACCAAACTATTACTTTCCCAAATAGAAACAAGCAAATATTTTATAACTAGGTTTTATCTATTTAGTCCTCAACTCCAGACGGAGTATTTGAGGATTTTTTAATTTATTTGCTAGACTATTTTCCTTTATCTAATCACTCTTCCAAATACAAGCATCTATCCAATTTAACTATTTTTCCTATAAGTTCTACTTTACTTTAAAGAATATATGAAACTATATTTTTAAAGCTTTTTCTAATTCCATTAAATCCGATAGTGAAATAAATAAAGTATCTATGAAGTTATCGTCAAAATGTATTGAAAATTACTTTTCTATCTTTATTTAAAATTCTAATAATAGTCCTAGCTTTATCTACACAACGATCTCTGCAACTAACTGCTTTCGCTTGTGTCAGTTTATTCTGTCTAAGCATTTTGCAGCATCTGCACGTTGTAGAAGGTTTGCATGAGGAAACGTGTGTTCACTAACTTGTTTGCGAGAGGAAAAGAGTGTTAAATCCAATTCGATCAGCTACTTTCAGATGGGCCGCCCCCATTGCAACATTTGCAGCTCTCTCTAGTACGCCAGCTTTTGCCTTTGATTTAGGAAAACCTACGAGTTTCACCTTGCAAGAGGCATCGATTTTTCAAATTCAAGCCGCTTACGATGCAAAGTTGATCAGCTCTGAACAGTTGACCCAGCTCTACCTCAATCGAATCGCCGCTTACGATGCTTTTGACGGTGTAGGACCACAGGGATCAAAGCTAAACTCTATTTTGACACTCAACCCTAACGCTCTAAAAGATGCGGCTGCTCTTGATGCTGAGCGTTTAACCACTGGCCCCCGGAGTTTGTTACACGGCGTGCCAATTCTTTTAAAGGACAATGTTGATACGTTTGATTTACCAACAACTGCTGGCTCCGTAGCTTTAGAGGGGTCAATTCCGCTCGATGATGCGTTTATTGCGAAGCAACTACGCGATGCCGGAGCCATCATTTTAGGTAAAACGAATTTGACCGAGTTTGCGAACTACCTCACAACAGGCATGCCTGCGGGATACAGCTCTCTCGGTGGTTACGTATTTAACCCTTACAATCCTGCTGCTTTACCCGATGGCGATGGTAGAGCGGTGCTATCTCCCGGTGGTTCAAGTGCAGGTTCGGGGGCGGCGATCGCAGCTAACCTGGCAGTGGTGGCGATCGGTACCGAAACATCTGGCTCAATTCTCAGTCCTGCTAACCAAAACTCCCTTGTCGGAATTAAGCCAACCCTTGGGCTGACGAGCCGCGATGGCATTATTCCGATCGCTGCCAGTCAAGATGTCCCTGGCCCCTTAGCCCGTAACGTCGCTGATGCAGCGATTCTTTTAGGCGCAATTACTGGAGTTGACCCCAGTGACCCAGTCACCGAAACCAGTGTTGGCAAATCCTTTACAGACTACACCCAGTTTCTTGATAAGGATGCTCTGAAGGGTGCCCGGATTGGGGTTCCCAAAGAGTTTTTCTGGACGGCAGGCGTGAGTGAGGAGCAGGTGGCGATCGCGGAAGCAGCTTTGGCTGTGATGGAATCGTTAGGTGCTGAAATTGTCGAAGCAGACATTCCAACTGTACCGCTGCCAGGTTCTTCAGTACTTAGCTATGAGTTTAAGCGCGATCTAAATGCCTACCTGGCAAGCTTGGGACCTGATGCCCCAGTCAAAACTTTGGCAGATGTGATTGCCTTTAATGCAGCGAATCCAGAAGTGGCACTGAAGTATGGTCAAGTGTTGGCGCTCAGATCTCAGGAGAGAGATCTAAGCCCTGACAGTCCTGACACTTTGCAGTACCTCGCTGATCGCGCTCAAGATCTGCTACTAGCTGGCGAACAGGGCATTGACGCTTACATCGATAGCAATGACCTGGATGCTATCTTCTTCCCTGGTACGCGGGGTGCCAACATTGCAGCTCGTGCGGGCTATCCAAGTGTGATTGTGCCTGCTGGTTACACTTCAAATGGCGCACCTTACGGCATCACGTTTAGCGGCAAAGCGTACAGTGAGCCAACTCTGATTGGTTTGGCTTATGCCTTTGAGCAAGCAACGCTGGCGCGTGTGGCACCAAGTAGCGTCCCTGCACTGCCAGGTGAAACCGTCGAAGCCATACCTGAACCAACGACTGTTTTTGGTGTGTTGGTTAGCGGTAGCGGCATCATGGCCTTGCGTCGCCGCCGTCGCCAATCGGCTGAAAGCTAAGCAACCTGTTAAAACGGCTTGCAATTATCCAAATTAGATAATCAATGCAACCAGAGTAAGACTGTTAGACAGTAAATCCTACAAGCAGCGGAGCAATGATTTGCTCTGCTGTTTTTTAATGTGAGTGCTGATCACCACGTCGATTGCGAACTATCACCAAAGGATGCATTTATTGATCAACTGTGGAGCGAATGTACTGTGACAGGTGGTAAGACGCGAGTTTGACATCTTCTTGAGAGAGTCGTTTGGGCGAATTTTCTAGAAAGCTCGGCAACGCTTTAGGATTCAGCACCCACGTTTGCGAAGCTTTAGCTATGGAAGTTTGCTCAATAAACCAGCCCGGAAAAACGATCACAGGTTTCACAGGTAAATCTTTGCCAGTGCTTTCTTGTAGCAGATCTTGCAGCCATTTTGCTTGACTGTGAGCCTGCTGAAGGATGGCTCGCTCCGTCGATTTACCATCAACTGTGAGCTGTTCGCCATCAAATTGAATGGTCGCCCGACCCGAAATTGGTTTGCTGTAAGTCTTGGTTTCAATTGTGAAAACGCCGCGATCGCAGATAATCACATGATCAATATTGAAGCCTTTGCCAAGGATATCGTGGTGAATCCGGTAGCCCTGCTCTCGCAAATCTGAAAGGAATTGCCCCACGGCTTTTTCGCCATCGCGCGCGATGCGAAGCCGCTTCACTTTCTGCTTGATGCGATAAAGTTTGAAGCCTGCGTAGATGATATAGGGCAGCAACACTACAGTGAAACCGATAGGATGCGGGTTGGCCTTGGCAAGCCAGCGATACCACTCATAAGTGATCCAGCAAATGCTCATTATTAATGAGCTTGCCCAAACAAATCCATCATCTTGAAACAGCCGATTCACTTCTTCATCGAGTGATTGCCCTGGGTTCCGCAGTGGATTGTTGGTCAGCGGCGAGCGGCGAGAGTGAGAGTGAGACTTTGACATGAATCCGCTTTAGAGAAGAATGCAAGAGCTAGAATGCCCTGAAGCACAATCACCCCACCATTCCAATAATTTTCTGGTAACGAAAATGCGATCGCTTAGCCCAAATTGAGGATGAGGCCGGACACTTACACGGTGCGCCTGAGTTAGTCGTCGAAGTCTTATCGCCTGGGAAGACCAATGAAGACCGCGATCGGTTAGCTAAACTCAAGCTTTACTCGACTCAGGGGGTGCAAGAGGATTGGATTGTTGATCGCATTGCTCAACGGGTTGAGGTTTACCGACGCGAACAGGCTCAGCTCGTTCGGGTTGCGACGTTACTGGCAGGCGATCGCCTTGATTCTCCGTTACTTTCTGGCTTTGCAGCAGAGATTGCGCCCTAGTTTGGTTGAAGCGATCGGTAGGAAAAAGTTCATTTTGGGTCAGAGGTTTGTTTTTTGCTCATTTGTATCAACCTCATCGTTCAGTGTGAAGCATCGATAAGACTCAATTTCTACGATTGAAGGCAGGGCTACGCCACACCTGAAATGTTAAGGTCTATTTCAAATTGGCTGGAAATGCCACTCAATCAAGCTAAACCGCAAAAAGTGCGTGATAGGATGCATTGCGTAGCATGTAGCAGATAGGAGAACACCTTTGGCTCTACGGGTTGCTGTTGTCGGTGGCGGACCTGCTGGTTCTTCTGCCGCCGAGGTCTTAGCAAAAGCAGGTATTGAAACCTATTTAATCGAACGTAAATTAGATAACGTGAAGCCTTGCGGTGGTGCCATTCCCCTCTGCATGGTGAGCGAATTTGACTTGCCGGAAAATATTATCGATCGCCGCGTCCGCAAGATGAAGATGATCTCGCCCTCCAACGTCGAGGTCAACATCGGCAGCACGCTAAAAGATGACGAATATATCGGGATGTGCCGTCGGGAAGTGCTAGATAGCTTCCTGCGCGATCGGGCAGCCGCTTTGGGTGCCAAGCTGATCAACGGCACGCTTTATAAGCTGGAACTTCCTGCCAGCAACAGCGACTCGTATACCTTACATTACGCTGATCACTCCAATGGCAGCCTCGAAGGTGAAGCAAAAACCCTCAAGGTTGACCTGGTGATTGGTGCCGATGGTGCGAACTCGCGGGTTGCAAAAGCCATTGATGCAGGCGACTACAACTATGCGATCGCCTTCCAAGAGCGTATTCGCCTCCCCGAAGACAAGATGGCTTACTACGACGACCTGGCCGAGATGTATGTTGGGGATGACGTATCGCCCGACTTCTACGCCTGGGTGTTCCCCAAATACGACCACGTCGCGGTCGGTACCGGGACAATGAAACCCAACCAAGCCCGCATCAAAGAGTTGCAACGAGGCATTCGCGAACGGGCTGTTGAAAAGCTGCGCGGTGGCAAAATCATTCGGGTTGAAGCACACCCCATCCCTGAGCATCCCCGTCCGCGTCGGGTTGTCGGTCGTGTAGCACTCGTGGGTGATGCGGCTGGTACCGTTACCAAGTCTTCGGGTGAAGGGATCTACTTCGCTGCGAAGTCTGGTCGGATGTGCGCTGAAACCATCGTAGAAGCTTCTAACAATGGGCAGCGGATCCCAACCGAGCAAGACCTCAAGCGTTACATTAAGCGTTGGGATCGAACCTACGGTGCGACCTACTTGGTGCTTGACCTTTTACAGCGTGTCTTCTATCGCTCTGATGCGACTCGCGAAGCCTTCGTTGAGATGTGCGCTGACCTAGATGTGCAAAAGCTGACCTTCGACAGCTACCTGTACAAAACGGTGGTGCCCGCAAATCCGCTCGTGCAGCTCAAGATCACAGCTAAAACTGTGGGTAGCTTGCTACGCGGAAATGCGTTAGCCCCCTAACTACTCCTCAAACCAATTGAAATCGGTGTCAAAAGCTCTGGAGCAAGAATCCAGGACTTTTGGCACCTTTTTTTGCGACCCGCGATGGAGTCCTTCTTATCCCACGAATCTCTAAAAATCAGAAATTTTGGATGATTTTCTCGAAATTTGGTTGATCAGGGATGTTTGAGCATCCGAGCAAAAAACGCGATTGATCAGAAGAACAAGCGATGGTTCTGCTGATACCGTTCTTGAACATGCTGCAGATTTTGGTAGAACTTGCGTCGAGCTGATTTTCTAGAAATTGTCTGTTGGTGTTCGTCAGCGACGCGATCGCACGGAGTTTGGTAGATGGGTTCACCAGAATTGGATGATTTTCCAGAGCTAAACCGTTGAATAAAGAACAAAGACATGATGCGACCCCTTTTGTAGCATAGTAATACGTGTAGTATAGCATGTAGTATGTAAGTGACAAGAGGTTACACTTTTCGTTACGTTCTCTTTTTACCTGTCTAATAAAGCGGTAACATCCAACTTCCTACAGGTTTTTTGTAACCGAGATAACGGACGTAGAATAGTAAGGCTGGGGCAAATTAGATGATGCAATTTTTCCCTGGCGTGGATTCAATGCTCAAAATAGGTCTGTCATGATTACGCTCTCTGCTCAACTGCGCGATCGCCTCGCTCAACCGCTCAAAATTGGTCAGTTTGAGGTCAAAAGTCGGGTGCTTCAGGCTCCTCTGTCGGGCGTGACAGATCTGGTGTTTCGGCGCTTAGTGCGGCGGTTTGCACCTGACTCGATGATGTACACCGAGATGGTGAATGCAACTGGCTTGCACTACGTCAAAGAGCTGCCCAAAATCATGGAAGTCGATGATAACGAGCGGCCAATCAGCATTCAGTTATTTGATTGCCGTCCCGATTTTCTGGCAGAGGCGGCGCAAATGGCGGTCGAAGAAGGGGCTGACACAATTGACATCAACATGGGTTGTCCGGTCAACAAAATTACGAAAAATGGCGGTGGTTCTTCGCTGTTGCGTCAACCCGAAGTGGCAGAGGCGATCGTCCGGGCTGTGGTTGAGTCGGTGAAAGTTCCCGTTACGGTCAAAACCCGCATTGGCTGGAATGATAACGAAATCAACATTCTCGATTTTGCGCGCCGGATGGAAGCGGCAGGTGCCCAAATGATCACCGTGCATGGACGCACACGGGCACAGGGCTATAACGGCCCCGCCAAGTGGGAATGGATTGCTCGTGTCAAAGAGATTCTCAGCATTCCTGTAATTGCAAATGGCGATATTTTCTCGGTCGAAGCGGCGGTAAACTGTCTCGAGTTTACGGGGGCTGATGGGGTGATGTGTTCGCGGGGCACGATGGGCTACCCCTTCTTAGTCGGTGAAATTGACCATTTCTTGAAAACAGGTGAGAAAAAGCCAGCCCCCAGCCCGATCGCCCGGTTACAGTGTGCCCGTGAGCATCTGTGGATGCTGTACGAATACAAGGGCGATCGCGGCGTGCGTCAGGCCCGCAAACACATGACCTGGTATTCAAAAGGGTTTCCCAATGCGGCTGAGCTACGGGGCAAACTGAGCGTGATTGAGAATGTGCATCAAGGGATGGAATATATTGATGCCGCGATCGCGGAGCTAATGGCATTGGGCGAAGCCAACCTGACAACGGATGCTGAACCGATGGAACCCGTTTTGGTTTAAGCCACTGAGGGATTCAATCCGTTTGATGTTTGCTAGGGGCGGGTTTTGCCGTTCAATCCAATTGCGCAGAGTGCAGATAGGTCTGCTAAACCCGCCCGTACAATTGTTATCTGTTCGGCTTGCAATGGAGCAGGGTTAAAACAGCTCAAATCAGTAACAAACGTCGAGTTTTAGTTGCTTTTGCCGCAAAACGAAGCTGGGTTGCCATCTTGTCACTCAGTTAAATTTTGATGTTGCAAATGGTCAGAAATCGAGTAAAAGAGATGAGAAATAAATTGCCGTAGCTGATAGAAACTATCAGCCCGTTTTTTATTGAAATCCTTTCCCACTGATGCGATCGCACCAATCAGGAGGAATGCCTCGATGCTTGCTCTGCACCATTTGTTTGTTAATAAAATGTTTCCTTGCTCGCGTTTAATTGCTGTTGTTGGCTGGGGAGTTGCTGTTAGTTTGGGTACGCAAACGACTGCCGCGATCGCGAACGAAATCACGGGTTCTCAGCCGATTTTGCTCGCGCAAGCCAATCCTCAACAAACGATTTTGTATGTTGACCCCAAAACGGGAGATGACCTCAACGGTCGCGGTACGCCAGATTCGCCCGTTCGGTCAATTACCCGCGCCCTCCAGATGGCAATGCCAAATTCGGTTATTCAGCTGGCAGAAGGGGTTTACAGCAAAGATACGGGCGAGACGTTTCCGATTTATCTAAAGTCCGGTGTAACGGTGCAGGGTAACCCTGACACGCGAGGACAGGGCTTTTTGATTCGGGGAAGTGGCTGGTTTTTAAGCCGCACGTTTGCCCGTCAGAATGTGGCGATCGTCGCGGTTGATCGGGCTGTCATTTCGGGTGTGACGATTACCAATCCCGAACCGCAGGGTTATGGATTGTGGGCCGAGTCAACTAGCCCCATTGTGGATGGCAATACTTTTACTGGCAGCACGCATGATGGCATTTCGTTAGTGGGCAACAGCCAGGCCAAAGTGTCAAACAACGTATTTGTCCGCAATGGGGCAAATGGCATTACGATTTACGGTACGTCGCGTGCCGAGATTCGAGAAAATATCTTTGAGGCAACGGGGTTTGGCATCAACGTTAATGAGCAAGCAACCCCTTTAATTATTGGCAATCGCATCACTCAAAACCGAGATGGGGTCGTTGTTCAAGCGAGTGCTGCGCCGATTTTGCGAAATAATTCCATTGAGGGCAACGAGCGCGATGGATTGGTGGCGATCGCCCAATCTCACCCAAATCTCGGCACTTCCAACGAACCGGGTGGCAACTTTATCCGCAACAACGGCCAGCAGGATGTAAACAGTGCATCTGCGGCAGAAATTCTCAGCTTTGGCAATGAAATTCTGAAGGTCAGCGGCAAACTGAACGCTACGGGCAAACCAACAACGAGTGAGATAGCTTCAGTCAAAGCCGAAAAGGAGTTTCCGGCACCTGCTGTTAAACCCAGTACGCCAGTTGTGCAACCCGTAGCAGCGACAGTTCCCAAACCATCTCCAGCTTCCACCCAAAAGCCAGTCGCTTTAGCTGTGAAACCTAGAAATCCGGCTCCGTCCCGCACGACCGACACGAAAACAAAGCTGACTGAGCCTGAAACGTCTTTTCCCGTTCCGGCAGCGTTATCAGCGCAATCGACCCCAACGCCACCGATGCAAACTATTGCGCTCACCTCAGAGGCCAAGGTGCCAACGGTGCGTCTACCGGCAACGACAACGGCTCGGCCATCGTTTGCCCCCCCGCAAAAGCCTGCCGCACGCCGAACTTTGCCGACCCCTCCGGCTCCGGTCAGCTATCGCCCGCCTGAGGTTCGATCAACGGCTCAAACCTCCCCTCAGCCTGTGACACAGCCAACCGCGATCGCGATCAATGTCCCTCCACCTGAACGGTCTTCTGAATCGCCTGTGTCTTTTGCGCCACCGCAACAACCAATGACTACAGCCGCGCGTTCAGGTGAGGGCTTGGGTCTCTTGCCTGTCCCTGATGCAAAACCGCCTTTGGGCAATGTGGGGCGTTCTAATCGCAATGTTTATCGAGGAACTCAGCCAACAGGTTCAGATGACTCACCACCCGTTCCTCCTAACCTGACGGCATTAATCAACCTGCGCTACCGCGTTGTGGTGCCAACAACAGATAGAGACGAACACGCACGGGTCAAAGCAGTGGTTCCTGATGCGTTTCGCACATTTGTCAATGGTCGCTCGGTGCTGCAAGTTGGAGCGTTTGGCGATCGCGCCAAAGCTGAGGAGTTGATGCAAAGTCTGTCTCAGCAGGGAATTCGGGTTGTGATTGAAGAGTTACGTTAACGACTCAAATCACGCCTTTGAATACAAACTTAAAGACATAGCGATCCTATTCAAGCGGCGCTGCTGCTGAGTGTAGATATGATTTTTGGATCAACATTCTCACGCTAGGGGCGTTTTGCAAAACGCCCTTACAGAATTCAGATACCTGATCAGCAACGCTATTTTTGGATCAGCATTCCCACGTTAGGGGCGTTTCGCAAAATGCCCTTACAGAATTCAGATACCTGAGCAGCAGCGCCTTTTTTTGGATCAACATTCTCACGCTAGGGGCGTTTTGCAAAATGCCCTTACAGAATTCAGACACCTGAGCAGCAACGCCTTTTTTTGGATCAACATTCCCACGTTAGGGGCGTTTCGCGAAACGCCCTTACAGAATTCAGATACCTGAGCCGCAGCGCCTTTTTTTGGATCAACATTCTCACGCTAGGGGCGTTTCGCCAAATGCCCTTACAGAATTCAGATACCTGAGCCGCAACGCCCAAGAGATTAGCGGGAGGACTTTTTTACTGGAAAGTCCTCTCTTTGTTTTGCGTGGGCCGTGAGCGTTAAGCAAGCAACCGTAAAAAATGGGGAATGGCTAAAAAAAGCCGCTTTTTTAACTTATTCAGCTATAAAAATGAATCCATTTCAACGCATTGCTGTTACAAATTGTTAACCTAGTCAGTAAAGATTTCTGCGCACGTGTAGTTTTTTCCTGTTGCCAACAAAATCAGGTGCATTTATTAGTTATGGCTTTTTTTTGGGAATGAATAGCTAGTCGCTTCAGCATGCACCTGTGATTCAAGCATTTTTGGAACGAGTTCGATCCGGATTTTCTAATCTTCCGTCTGGTGTGTTAGTACCAGGGGCGATCGCTTTAACGTGCGTTTCAATTACAGGGACGTTAGCATCGCTACGATCGCTTGGGGTTTTAGAACGGCTAGAGTTAACAACTTACGATCAAATGATGCGATCGCGGCCTGATCGGGCAATGAGCGATCGGCTATTAATTGTGGGGATTAGCGAAAAGGATATTCAAAGTCAAAAGCGGTTTCCTCTTTCTGACCAGACGATCGCGACAGCCCTGCGTCAGTTACAAGTGCATCGTCCGCGAGTGATTGGCTTGGATTTATACCGTGATTTCCCCTACGAGCCAGGTCACACTGAGTTAGTGAAACAACTCCAACAGCCGAATGTGATTGCGATCACAAAGCTTGCCGATAGCGAAGATATTGGTGTGCCACCTCCGGCAAGTGTCCCCCCTGAAAGAGTCGGGTTTAACGACATCTTGACCGACCCCGATGGCGTTGTACGACGGAGTTTGCTGTACGCTGAGGCTGACTACGATCACGCCTTTGCCATGCGTGTGACACTTGCTTACCTTAAAAAAGATGGAATTCGACCGATTACGAGCAAAGAAGGTCACTTACAGCTTGGTAAGTCGGTGATTCCCCCCCTGGAACAGACAGATGGGCAATATCAAAAGCTCGATGCAGCAGGTTATCAAACCTTGTTGGATTATCAATCTCGCCAGCAGATTGCGCCGCAAGTTTCGCTCACGCAGGTCTTACAAGGTAAGGTCAATCCAACGCTGATTAGAGACCGCATCGTTTTGATTGGCACGACTGCCCGCAGTAATAAGGATGTCTTTGTAACGCCCTACAGTGCAAGCGATCGCAATACTTCCTCAACGCCAGGAGTGGTCGTGCATGGGCAAGCTGTTTTGGCATTGCTCGATAGTGCGCTAACAGGCAAATCGGTCTTTTGGTTTTGGGATGAATGGCAAGAGCTTATCTGGCTTGGCTTTTGGTCATTATTAGGCGGTACACTCGCCTGGTTTGTACGCAATCCATTCATGTTTGGGCTAACAGGGACTGTCACAATCCTCACCCTACTGGGCATTGGCTATGGGGTATTCCTAAAGCAGGGGTGGATTCCTGTTGCAGTACCGACACTCGGCTTTGGCGCAACGGCTGTTTTAGTCGTTATCTACCGCGCTCAACAAGCACACCGTCAGCAACAAATGACCATGAAACTGTTAGGTCAAAACACATCTCCAGAGATTGCCACTGCTCTTTGGCAAAGCCGCGATCGCCTTTTACGATCTGGCAAACTGCCCGGCCAGAAGCTGATTGCAACAATGCTACTAACAGATATTAAAAATTTCAGCACAATTTCGGAGCAAATGCTTCCTGAAAATCTTTTGGAGTGGCTGAATGAATATCTGAGTGTAATTACTCACGAAGTTCGAAGTCGGCAAGGCATCATCAATAAGTTTACGGGTGATGGAATGCTGGCTGTATTTGGTGTTCCTGTAAATCGCACAACTCCAGTCGAAATCTCTCACGACGCTCAACAAGCGGTTGCCTGTGCAATGGCAATGGGCGATCGCCTGCGAGAACTCAACCAAAACTGGCAATTACGAGGCTTACCCACGATTGAAATGCGAGTCGGCATTTTTACGGGGCCCGTTGTGGTTGGTAGTTTAGGTGGTAAAGACCGATTGGAGTACGGCGTGATTGGCGACAGTGTCAATATTGCAGCACGCCTGGAAAGCTACGAAAAAGTTCGTCAGAGCGATCTCTGCCGCGTTTTGATTGCTAAAGAAACCCTAATTCACTTGCAAGACAAGTTCGTCGTAGAAGCTTGGGGCCCCCTTGAACTTAAAGGTAAACGACAAAAAGTTGAAGTTTATCGTGTTTTGCACTGGGCAGAGGGTTCTTCAGATGAACTTCCTGGCCCTGGTACATCTCCCGATGATTTAAAGAATGTAACAAAGGCAGTCTAGTACGTGACTCAAACACACAATCCTATGTCCCTATCCAAATTCTGCATCACCAGTTTATTCTTTCTGTGTAGTTTTACTTTCTTAACTCAACCCCCTGAAGCCCTGGCTAACAAAAAAGAAGGTCTTCCTGGTCGTCGGGTTGGTGCTGGCACACGCGGGGAGTGTACAACCCTGGCTAGCACTGAGAAAACGGCAACAAAGCAGAAGAAGATGCTGATGCCATTAATTCCTGAAGATATTCTCTCGAAAACAGTATCTTCTAACCCAACTCTCTATTGGTATGTGCCTGAAACAAACGTCAAGCGGGCCGAGTTTCGGGTTGTCGATCAGCGAGATAAACCGCTTTATACCGCCATTGTCCCTTTATCGGGGAAAGCGGGCATCGTGAGCTACAAGATTCCAGCGAATGTTGCTAGCCGCATTTTGCGCCCCAACCAAGAGTATGAGTGGATGTTTTCATTGCTGTGCGATCGCAATGATCCGTCGGGTAATCCATTTGTGCGTGGTATTTTGCAACGGGTACCATCGCAGACCAACCTGACCAAGCA
Organism: Leptolyngbyaceae cyanobacterium M33_DOE_097; assembly: GCA_015296075.1. Taxonomy (GTDB): domain Bacteria; phylum Cyanobacteriota; class Cyanobacteriia; order Leptolyngbyales; family Leptolyngbyaceae; genus DSRU01. The sequence goes on from DVDV01000362.1 coordinate 13,552, forward strand.
GTTGCAGAATGCACAACCGAGCGATCGCTCTCGGATTTATGCCCAAGCAGGCATCTGGCAAGAGGCCATTACTGAGGTCGTTCAACAACGTTGTGCCCGTCCAAATGACAATGCCCTTTACTCACAATGGGTCCAACTGCTGCGATCGGTTAGCTTAGAGCAATACTCAAATGAGCCAATTACAGGCGCTTGCTCAGCCTCTTAAAACAGCCAACACTCTCTTTTGAGTCAGGTGATAACCCAGTCTGTTTAAATCACGTAGGTTGAGGCCAGCAATACAACTTGGCATCGGTACAAGTTTTGCTTTGCGGTACTCAACCTACTATTTTTGTATAGCAGTCCTAAATGATCTGCAAGATGAGAGGTATTGTGAGAAAGTTTCCTTCGGAAACCTTGCAATAACTATGGTTGTTTGATCACATTGAAAATTTGCAAGCCCGCGATCGCCTTTTTCTAAACTTCCTTTTTCTAGCCTAAAAGCATCTTCTCAAACAACTGAAGAAGGCTGAAGCAAACTATATCCAACCTGTTGCCCAGATCGAAAAAATCGGGATAACTAATTAGTAATTGCGTAATACCAGTTTTGTAGAAGGCTGCATATTACTGCTACTCTCTCTGTTTCCTTGGCGCATCCCCGTGGGGTTTGGGGAGCAAATGCTGACGGTTGACTGGCTTCTCAAAAGGAAGAGTACAGCCTAATTTAAAGTCTAATCCAAAAATACTGCGATTAAAGTTTTTATGAATTGGAACATGATTGGTTGACGTTCATTAGAGTCAAAAAACAAACTTGAGGTAGACCCCCTCAATTAGATAGATATGTTAAATTCAGTCAATTTAGCTTATCAAACAATAGATCCTCCACAAAAGCCAAAACGAATTGCTTGGGTCGATTACGCAAAAGGGTTTGGGATCCTTTTAGTTGTGATAGGGCACACCTTAAGAGGTTTGGTCAGCAACTCTATTCTTGAGCCTACGATATTTGAACAAACCATCGATAAGTGGATCTATGCTTTTCACATGCCCTTATTCTTCTTTATCTCTGGTTTGTTTATTGAACGTTCAATAGCCCAATCATTTAGTAGTTTTTTAATTAGTAAATTACAGACGATCGCATATCCCTACTTTCTGTGGTCTTTTCTGCAAGAAATGATTAGAAGTTTATCTAATACAAGTTCTGAGCCGACAGAGAAAATTTGGCGCATTATTTATCAGCCAACCATGCAGTTTTGGTTTTTATATGTTTTGTTTGGCATTTCTGTCATGTATGCCGTTTTCCGCAAGTCTTCCCTTTCTGTTGAAGCATTTGGGTTTGCTTGTGGCCTGTTATACATCACTTATTTGTTAAAAACTAATTTTGGCTCCTGGACAGTACTTTACATGCTCCGAATAAATGCAATTTACTTTGCAACTGGAGCGCTAACTGCAAAATTTAACATGCTCGATCGCCTAAACAACTTTCGTTCTGCTGATTTAGTTAGGGGCGCGCGCGCTGGTTTTTTATTCATTCTGCTTGGCGTGATCACCAACCTGCATGAAATTGGTTTATTGACACCATTGTTTGCTTTTTCTGGTATCTTTTCTACACTTTCGTTGGTCACCTTTTTACAAAGACATAATTTTGCTGACTTCCTGAAGCGATGGGGCTTTCTTTCGCTACAAATCTTTGTTGCTCACACAATCTTTTCAGCCGGACTCAGAACTTTTCTTGAACACTTCAATCACCACGCTTCTCCTCTAATGCACATTGTTTTAGGAACTTGGATTGGAATTTATGGGCCTATTGGGCTTTACATGATTTGCCAGAAGTTCAAGTTTCCTTATTTATTCACTTGGCGTCCCATTCACACAGCTGGTCATTCCTAGCAAAACCTGAATGATGGGTATTTGAAAAGTGATTGAAAGACTGCGAGATAACGCAAAAAAACTTTTACACAGGAATTCCACTAAAATAACGACTGTTTTGATTAGCAAATGAATGGTCAGGATTCATGCAGGATGCTCAACAATCTCTGGTTGATGCGCTACAAGCTCAAGTTGCGGGTCTGAGTTGGATGAGCGAGTCAGACTATCCGTTTCGGGTGGTAGTGGCAGCACGTCCAGAGAGTCGTGCAACAGAGTCTGCTGCGGCTTCTACAAACGAGATTCCACCTTTAAAGCCCGTTGGTTTGACTGTCGCAACGGATGTGCCAACCGTTTCTATCCCTAATTTAGAAGACCTGATCAAAACAGGTGAGCCAGTTGATCTGGATATGTTTTTTCAGCGGGCAACGCAGGTGCAAGACTGGTTTGGCGAAGCAGAATGGGCGATCGCTCAGCGCTATCAACAGCTGGTTCGCTGGCTCAAAGAAAATCTAACCGACTTGCGCGTTTATCGTTGTGGTGACATTGAGGTGGATATCTATATTGTGGGACAGGCTGCCGATGGAACGCGACTGGGGCTGCAAACGAGAGCGATCGAGACGTGATTATGATTATGCCTGAGTTTGACCAGCAAAAATTTGCGGCAGCTTACCAGGCGATTCGTTTGGCGGATCCACTCCAGGAAGAAATGGCTGCTCAGCTCCGTTGTTATGACTGTCTTGCCTCGACCAACCAAACCGCCTGGGAGTGGGTCGCTCAGCAAGCCCCCGCCGGAACTGCGATTTTGGCGCTTGAGCAAACTGCCGGACGGGGGCAACGGGGGCATACCTGGGTTTCGACAGTTGGCGGGTTGTATCTTTCGGTAATTCTTTACCCCGCGATCGCACCGACTGACACAAACCAACTCACGATCAGCACAGCCTGGGGAATTGCCAGAGCTTTGCGTGAGATTCCGGGGCAGTTGGGCAGAACTGCAACCCAGATCCCAGTGCAGATCAAGTGGTTGAATGATTTGATCTTACAGGGGAAAAAGTTAGGTGGCATTTTGACCGAAACCAGGATGCAGGGTACCCAGCTCAAAGCGGCTGTGGTTGGGATTGGCCTCAATTGGCAGAATGCCATTCCTGAAACTGGCATTACCCTGCATGATTTTTTGCACAACTATTCTGATCCACCCGTTGACTCACTGGAGATGTTAACAGCCCTCGCCCTTCATGGAACCCTCGTTGGTTTTACCCGTCTACACCACCAGGGAATTGCGGCAATCGTGCCTGAATATAACGCCCTGCTGGCTTACCGCGATCGCCCCCTCATAGTCAATGAGAAAACTGGAACAATCTTGGGCATAAATCCGACAGGAGATTTGCGGTTTCGGGTAGATTCAGATGGGAGTAATGAAATATTAATAAAGCCAGGTACAATCAATCTGGGTTACACTCTCTGACCTTTTATCGAGATGGATATGGCTCAAACTTTCAGCACATCCCTGCTTTCACCGTTGTTGCAGCAATTTTTGAAAGTTGGCAAGATCGGCTGTCTTAGCGGCATCGGTGTCTTGAGCGGTGGTCTTGCGATCGCCCAAACGCCCCAGACAGACTCACCTAGTGTTGAGATTGCCCCACCAATCGCAGCGCCCCGTCCGGCTGCGCCATCGATTGTAATTGAGCCAACGGTTCCAGCTCCTAAAGTGGAGACGGTTGCTCCGGCACCTGTTTACAAAGCGCCTATTGCCGTTCCTGAGAGCTATTCGGCTCCTGAGACGATTATTTTCTCTGAGCGTTCAACGGGCTGTAAAACCTTCGTCAAAGGTCGCAACTTCTCAGATTCTTGTGCGCCTGCCCCTGCTCCAGTTGTTCGGCGCTCTGGTAATGTCGCGGGTCTGTCTTCTCCTAAGCGAGTTGACGCGATCGCGCCTTTATTGAATGGGCAAGCCAGTAGCCAGTCTTATGCAAGTGGGCGCTCTAGTGGGCGCGGCTACACACCTACAGCCTCTTTTCAGAACTATTACCAGCGCACCTATCGTCCCGTCGGGCGAATTGGCAACGGCAATGTGCGTCTCATTTTTCCGTTAGCGATTCCGGCTCCGATCACGTCTTTGTTTGGTTGGCGAGTTCACCCCATCACTGGGGATTCGCGGTTTCATGCTGGGGTTGACATGGGTGCGCCCCTCGGTACACCTGTTTTAGCGGCTTTGGCAGGGCAAGTAGCGATCGCGGACTTCTTGAATGGGTACGGCCTGACGGTCACGTTACAGCACGCCAATGGTAAGCAAGAAACACTCTACGCGCACCTATCCGAAATCTTTGTCAAGCCAGGTGACGCGGTGAAGCAGGGAGACGTGATTGGGCGGGTTGGTAGCACCGGACTTTCGACCGGGCCACACCTGCACTTTGAATTTCGTCAGCAAACTCCAGATGGTTGGGTTGCACTCGACCCTGGTGCGCAATTGGAGTATGGTCTGGCTGAGTTAGTTCGCTCAATGCGAGCGGCTGAGAAACCCGCTCCAAAAACGAGAGGATAAAGTTTGTCCTCTTATTTTCAATCTGCAAGCCCGAAGAATTTCTTAGTCAAAAGAATTTTCTTCGGGCTATTTTTGTGTCTAAAAAGTTGGTTATACCGATTCTTTCAGTTCAAGTAATTGTATTGGTTTGGGTAGGGTGGCGCTTACACAAGCGATCGCCCTCGTAGCCCCCCGCAGAACTTTGCATTGTGAACGATTCACACAAGCTGCCTGACCTGAAATCGCTTTCTGTCAAAAGTTCTAAGCGATCGTTTGAGCCTACGCAGGAAGCTTCCCACCCCACTATTTCCTTCAATCCAAAAAGCGAACCGTAAGTGCGATTTTTTCAACCCTTATTTCAAGTTCACTCAAACGTTCCAATTAGAGAGGACGAAAAATACCGCGCAGCTCTCCGGCTCGATTTTGCTTTGTGTGAATGTCTACGTAGAGTTTGCCCTCAGAGAGCGCCTGAAGTTGCTCAGCCGTCAGGGTGTACTCTCCGGCAAATCGACCACCCATGCCAGTGTCATTTAACGTGACGGTCAGCGCGTATTGAAATGGCCCATTTTGGTTGGGTTCGCCCCGGTGAATGTGGACTGCCGACGTAATGTTAGGGTTGGGAGGGTTAAGCGGATCCGTTGCGTAGTCGCGTAGAGCGCTAGAGAGCTGCCCAAAATCGCCACGAACAACCAGGCGATCGCCAACTAATGCGGCCCCTGCAACTCCGGTCGCAAACGTGGATGGTGTACTCGCTACCACGCTATTCTTCGTCAGGATAGCGGCATAGAGTTGCATAGAAGAAGTTGACATCCCCTGAGCGATGAGAACCGACTCTGCTGCTTGCAAATCAGTCATCAAATGTTGGTTGATAGGAGCCTGAACTTGCGTGGGTTGAGCCGATCTGCTGAAAGAAGGTGCTGTTGAAAGACCAATTAGCAATACACAGGCGATCGTGCCAAGTAAAAAGTTAAACAGTCCTCGCTTTGCCTTGTTCATACCGATTTCACTTTAAAAAGTAGATTCCAGGCAGTAGTACGAGCCAGTGAATAGTTTGGATGCATCTTCCTTTGTGGCTGAGCAATGAACAAATGATTGGGACAGGTGCGACTAATGTTGTTTGGCGATCGCGACTATTTTGGAAAAAGATTCCGGAGCAAACGGTGGTGCGATCGAGTAATACCAATTCTCTAAACCCTATTTACAGATCCTCGGAGGGGTGATTCGCGTTCGCGTAGCGTCTCCATCGGAGACAACGCCCTTACAGATAATCATCTGTAGTCCAGTTTTGAAGAATTGGTATAACAAAGTGACTTCTGAGTCTCAAAATAGATTTGTAGCTTTTAGAAGTGCAAAAGGCATTCTAAAAGTAGAGACGAAAAAGAGAGTGCAAATTATATGAACGCTTCAAGTACTTTTAGTGTCTAACGTCTCGTAGAGCCTATTCAACCTCATCTCCTACGTTGTCAATGAGATTAGGGATGATGTGTTGCGTACCGATTAATCGTACTTCGTTTTTGGAGAAAACTTATGCAGTCACCATTATTCACATCCAATTTTCTAGCTCGGTTACTGCTGCTGTTTGTGGGTGTTGGGTTAGCAGCCGTTTCGTTGCCAACGTCAAAGCCAACGATTGCTGAGCAAGCTCCTGAAATCGTTAATCCTCTGCGTACTCAGTTGACCAGTGCCTACGGCAGATAACCATTCTATCTAAACGATAGACTTTGTTATTTGAACTGACAAACTTACCTGTGCCTCTGCCCCGGCGGTTAAGGAACGTAGTAGAAAATTCACTAGACCCAATTTTGGACTTTTAGTAGGTTTGAGGAGTGTGTTATGGGTCAAAACTTCGTACTGAGAATGAACTTTTTGACATCAGCTGCATCATGTTTGCTCAGAATCTAAAGTTGGATTTTATAGCACTGCATCTAATCACTCGCCCAAACTTTTGATCAACAAAATCAATCAAAGAATTTCTATCTGCTTTTGTTCAGCTTCAACTGCGTCAAATGTTTTTCCATCCGCCTTAATCACTTTCACCTTTGAGTTCTCTAGCGATCCTATGTGGATTGCAAATATTTTTTCCAAAGATTAGAGTGAACATTGTGGCATCATGATTCACTTCTTTTTCATTTGAGTAAGAAATACTTGACTGGCATCCGGGATAATAAATTCCACATATTTTTGTCCTTGCAAGTAACTAATAATCAAGCTACCGAAGCAAATTTTTATTCAATTCAGATTGCTCAATCTGAAAATCTATACTTATCTCTCTACAAAGGTTGAGGAAAATTATTAACTGGCAACCCATCATGAAGATACATCGCAGACCTGAATTCAGTTTAATGGTTTGGCGATGAGGAAGTTACCCTCAAATAAGGAGGAACTCAATGTATACCAATGATCTACGTCGAGCTGTTGGATTGTTTGCAAGTCGGCAAGATGCAGAAGCAGCTCTATCTCGTCTGAGAGACAGTGGCTTTAACATGGACCAAGTGTCTGTAGTTGCCAGAAATTCTGATACTCAAGACGTTGCTGGTAAACGAGTTGATCAAGACAAAGACGAGCAGGTAAAAGGCGGCGCGGGCGCAGGTGCTGTTGCAGGTGCGACGACAGGCGGTTTGATTGGCTTGATTGGTAGCTTAGGTGTATTAGCAATTCCGGGTGTAGGCCCTGTGGCTGAAGTTGGTATTGTGTTAGCTGAGATCTTGCAGCATTCTCAATAAGCCGATTCTAAGCGAGGTTTGAGGTCAATATCGAACCCAAAATGAGCCGCAATATCAGCGTGAGATTGGATGCGTTTGAGTAACTGAAACCAGATAATCGAAGGGAACAA
>DVDV01000330.1 GCA_015296075.1 Leptolyngbyaceae cyanobacterium M33_DOE_097
AAACATTTGTACTGTAGCCAGAGTGTCTAAAGACTTGTGCACTCAATGTTATAAACGGCAGAATGCGGGTTTCAGCCATTCATAAACGTTAAAACCGGACGTTTTTATGAGAATCATTCTCATATCGAGAATTGCTGCTTCAACATAGAGTTCGGGCCAGGTAATTGTGCCTCTAGGTTGATAACTGCCCCGCACAAAATCCGATGTGCTACCAAACCAGGAATTGGTATCACTGAAAACGCCAAATCCCGCGTTTAGAATAGTTTTGACCAGAGCGCGATCGCTGACGTATAACGTCGGAAACTGGCTAAAATCCCCATTCACCAAAATACCACTTGGCTTTTTAATTGGTTGCTCTGGTTCGGGTTCCTGCGGTTGTAACGTGACCAACACCGCAACAATTACCCGTCCTGGAGTCTCTGCTTCATATAACCGATATTCCGCTGTTTGAACAAATGGTAATTGTTCAACTTGATTGATTCCTTTTTCAGCAAACAAGGAACTGAAACTGCCTCCTGCCCGTAGACCAAATGCATCTTCAATTTGTTGTTTTAGTAAGTCATTCTGACTCCCATTATCAGTGGGATTTCGTAAATAAATAAATATCCGTCCAATCTCCACTCCTTCATTCAGCGATGGTGGAACTCGGACTCCCTGTTCAACAGGTCGGACGGTTGGTTCAGTGCTATTGGTTGATTGATGAATAGATGGCGCAGGTGATTCTGTTTGGGCGATCGCGGCCTCTGCCAGTGGTGGCTCCAGATCCGGCATCTCTGAAGAGGGCAATGTCACATCAGCAAATACCTCTCTCTGCAAATCGGCAGCACGAGTTGAAATCGGGTGATTTGGTTCTGTCAGTTGGTTAATCGCACTTGGTGATGATGTTACCTGTGCCAGACCTGCCGAAGCAGTTCCCAACCCAAACAGCATTGAACTTGCTGACGCTAAAGGTAAACAACACCAGCCGAAACGAGAGGAGTGCATTGTTCCTATTTCTGATTAATGTTTGATTTGAGTCACAATCTGTACAATGGGTTTCGTCAAAGACCGGGCATCCCAAATCCCAGACGAAACCCATACGTTACGACTAATGACAAATTGGCTACTTATTCAGGCTTGAGTTTTACTCGCTTGCCGCCACCAGACACCTGAATCGTTTGACCACTCACCCAGGAACCGGCGGGGGAGGCCAGCCAGAGGAAAGCGTTAGCAATATCCTGGGGTTTACCGGCGCGTCCGGTGAGGCTGTCGGGGTGGGCCAGAGCATATTGGGCTTTCTCGTCTAGGCCAGCGGAAGCATAGCCTTCGGTGATGACGGTGCCAATCAGAACGGTATTGATCCGCACCTGCTTGGCGAAGTAGTGGGCAAGACCTAGCATTAAATGGTTGAGTGCGGCTTTAGCGGCAGAGTAGGCAATGAAGTCAAAGGCGGGGACCGATCCTACCAAAGAGCCAGAGTTGGTGATAGTAACGTTCTTGCCTGCTTCTTTGGCTTTGAGCATATAGGGGCGGCAGGCGGCAGTCATCTTCATCGCCGATAGGGTGTTGAGCTTATAGCTCTCGATCATGTCTTCTTCGGGCACTGCCAGGGGATCATCGTAGGCTCGCCCCCAGCCCACATTGTTGACCAGCGTTGTTACATCACCAAAGGTTTCAACAGCCTTCACCACACAAGCATCAATATCCGCTTGGAGGGTGACGTTACAGCCGATGCCGATCACTTCGTTGCCAGTATCAGCCTGGATCGCAGCGGCTGTAGTCTGGGCTTTCTCTCCATTCAGGTCGGCAATCATCACCTTGGCTCCGGCTCCAGAAAAGGTGCGAGCGATCGCCTCACCAATATTCTGGGCACCCCCAGTCACAATTGCCACATGCCCATCCATCCGAAAATCACCAAACGCATCAAAGCTCATAAAGATCTCCTGATATAGTCAATCGTTTCAAATGTTTATTTGTGCTACGTGGCTTATTGTGTACAGCTCTGGTATTTTGTTAATCGAGTTCCTGTAAACCACCACCACTCACCGTTAGAACTTGTCCACTGACCCAACTAGCTGCCGGAGAACAGAGATACAATGCGGCATAGGCAATGTCATTGGGTTCACCCAGACGAGCCAGAGGGGTATGCTTCAGCATTGCCTTCTCAATCTCGGGATTGAGTACCGTTGTTAATGCGTCGGTTTTGATCGCACCGGGGGCGATTGCATTTACCCGAATATTTTTGGAACCTAAATCGAAGGCAATGTTGCGGGTCAAATGGCTTTCTGCCGCTTTAGAAGAACTGTAAGAAGCCATGTTTTTGTTTTTGTTATCTCCTGCCATTGAGGAGATATTTAAAATCGCACCACCCCCGGCTGCTTCCATGTGAGGAACACATAGCTGACAGAGATGAAATACCGAAAAGACATTCAGTTTATACGCCCAAATGAATGTATCCATTGACATATCAAAAGGCTTAGGGCCACCCCCTCCAGCGTTATTAATCAAAATTGTGATTTTGCCAAAAGCCGCGATCGCTTCTTTGACTAAATTCTCTAATGCTGCATCATCGGTGACATCACACGCAACGGCGATCGCTTTACCACCGTTCGCGTTAATTTCATTAGCAACCGCCGCCGCCGTTTCTTGTTTCAGGTCACTAACAACGATCGCCGCACCAGCTTTGGCAAATAATTCGGCGATGCCGCGCCCAATTCCGGCTCCAGCTCCAGTGACAATTGCCACCTGATCATTAAGACTAAACGCATCTAAAACAGTCATACTTTTTGCAATCTCCTGAAGTATCTTTAATGAACAGTCATGACAAACTTCTAAACTACTCAGGCCGCAACATTGCTTTCATTACTGCAGCATTAATAAACCAGGCTGCAATCCCTGCAATCAGCCCCAGAAGAATGCCCCCGACTACCGGCGTAACCAGGATTGGACCTGCGAACTTTTGCAGAAATAGAGCTACCAAAGCTGCTGTACCAAAAGCAAATAGCGAGTAAAACAAGACTGTTCTTACCCCAAAGAAGAAGAAAGGACGATTTAACAGATCTGGAGAGGCTAGTTGGAGACTTTTAGCTTTTTTACCAAAGTTAAAAAAGGCAATTATCCCCAAAATGACCGACAGTAAAAAAGCTGTCATCACCCCTGTAGAGAAAACCGTTTTTTCATGGGCAGATATCGTGTCCACCGTTAGCGGTAGAACATCTTTCCCGCGAAACATAAACCAGCCGATTACACCGTTGATCACAGCATTGATCACACCGCTGAGCATGGCGTCCTTTTGGATGTAATGATTAGCTTGATGCGAGACAGAAACCATATAGTTACCCTTCTCAATTCCAACCTGATTTACTAGCCCGGAAGAAGCATGCCATCAAAAAGTAAAAATCTCGTGTAGAACTTAAAATGTCTTCTGACGCTGAGCAATCTAAGGATTCTGAACTACCTGAGCTAAACTAACGCGGCTATACCTTAAGAATGCAACGGGATTCTTAGGAATGCTCAGACTGCAGAATAGGCTTTCACAAAAAGTCATCGTAAAGAATCTGTATCACGCTGGATACACCTCACCACTCATCATTCAGCTAAATCAGTCAAAAATGTCGCGACGTATTTCTCGCCGGACTTCCCGACGCCTTTCTCGCTTCTCCCGCTGCACTTCTCGAACACCCTCTCGGATTTCTCGCCGAAATTCTGCTGGTGTGTCTGCATCCAGAATTTCTCGTACAGCCTCACGCCGTTCACGTCGGATTTCTCGCATGCCTTCCCGCCATTCTCGTCTCACATCGTTTCGTGACAGTGCTATGGGTGGCATGCCGAAGACCAATACAGTGATGGCAGGTAATCCCAGGACTGCCCAAATGACATAACGTCTCATGATTACCGACCTCTATTTATTCAAGGGTTTCTTTTTGAATGGCTTGTTGGAATTGACGGGTGTAGTCCGCACATTTATTGCGATCGATGCTAGCGGTTGCCCCAGCCCCATAAGCTGCCGCATAGAAAAAGGCGCGATCGCTACCAAACAATCGAGTAATTCCTGAAAATACCCGCATCACATCTCTTTCCAGGGATGGTGCATTATTCAACTTGGCACATTGAAAAGCCGCACCAGAAATGTACCCAAGTTGCTCAATTGCATTATCAAGTTTTTCTTCCTCATCCGGCGACTGGGTGCCCAGTCCTTGAGCTTGAGGTGCAGCGATCGCGCCATTTATTGCCACACCCCACAAGATTGTCATCAGTATGATAATTTTTCTCATGGTCTCTCACGAAAGAACTAAAAGTAACTCAATGAGTTTGAACAGAAATATTTGTTTTTTGAGAAATCTCAGCATTCCATAAATACAATATGGAACTTCATCCCTCACAACAACGAACTGATTCATTTGAATAAGTTCTACTGCTGAAGGAAGACTCTTTTTCAAGGTGTGACTAAATGCGAAGATCAATCGTTGAGGGTTATAATCCTAACAACCCTCTTAAGTCCGAAGTTATGGCAGACTTTAACGGATCAAGAAACTGAATTCATACAAAGATTTAGCAACACCTCTTCCACATCCTTGACCTAATCAATCTAACCAAATTGATGTTCTTTAAAGCTTCTATTGGCAGGCCAACACTGCAATTTGATATGTATTATTGCGAGCCGTGTCAACTCTGAAATTCACTTGGTAGGGTTGTTTCACAGTTGGGGGACGGAATGTACCTGAAACTCGTTTGAAGCGGGTAGCAGAGTAGTTTTTACCATAGACCTTGGCGTTACTTCCATCGTTGTACTTAAAGTACAATTCACCTACGTAATTTGCATCATTTTCTGGAACAAATTGAGCCGTATAGGATGAAAAGCGAAAACTAGTTGGTACTGCAAAATCTGTATTTTCATTTCCTAGTTCGGCAAGTTTTCTAATCTGAGTTTCTCCAGTTGAGACCTCTTTTAGGTAAACACACCCTTTTGGAGCAGGAGGGAGCGGCAGCATCGTTTCAGCTTGTACATCATGCTCAAGCAAGAACACAGGAAGACTCATCAAAAAGCCTAATGTTGTAATATGAAATAGCTTCATAAGCACTCCTTTTTCGATACGAAACTAAATAAAATCCAATAAGGTAAGTAAGAGAGCCATTTTCCCTCAAAACATAAACCAGACAATCACACTGTTGATCACAGCGTTGATTATGCTGCTAACGATTACTTCCTGCTGAAAGATTCTATTGGATTGTGATGCGGCATAAACCATAAAACCTTGACCTTGTTTCAGTCATGATCAGAGCATAGATAGCAAAAGTGAAATTCTGGTGCAGTGACTACTTTTTCAAAGAGCGTAGCCCAAACCACATCAGGAAAGCAGCTAAAACCAGAGCGATCGCAGCGACTAAAAACATCTGCGTGACTCCGGTTGTAAAGGCTGCCTGGTAATTGCCCACTAAACCTTCCAGTTTTTCAACGGGAATGGCGAATTGGGACGCAATGGAAGAGGCACCGCTTGCTAACACTTGCCGTAACTACTCAGCCTGAAGGTTCAGGGAAATGGGATGCCCTAGGAATAGCTGTTCTAAAGCATCCAGTAGAGGATGCCCCTGCTTTTTGAGGGTAGAAAGATAGCCCCGAATCGAATCAAAAAATTGCGCTCCGACTGCTGAGCGGAAGCCTCCAGAAATCGTTTGCTTGAGTTTCATCATACGAATATCGCGCTCGGCTTGATTGTTATCAAACGGCACACGGAAGTTATGCATAAAAATAGAACCTGCGTTTATTGCGGATGTCCTTGTTAGCCCCTCTTGCAAAAAGGTTTTCTAAAGATGCACTAAGGACAAAGTATTTGTTGAGTATTCAAGCCTGGATTGGTTTGTAAGTAATCTCGCACCCAAGTACAACTCGATCGCTCGATCTGTTTCTCATCTAAAACCTGATCCAGTGACCAGAGAATAACCAGATTATCCAACCCCCCCGATACCAGGAGCGGTTTTCTACCTTGAGTACCAGGGTAGAAGGCAATATCCAGGGCTCGTTCCTCATGTCCTTCCAGCGTTGTGAGCAGGGTGCCATCGAGTTTCCAAAGTTTGATTGTTCTGTCCCAACTGGCAGAAGCAATGACCGTACCCCAAGCCGCCGGGAGTCCAGAGTCGGGGGGAATAAAGGTGACTGCATTAACGCGGGCGGTGTGTCCCTCAAAGGTGTGCATTAATTTGCCATCGATCGCCCAAAGTTTGAGGGTATTGTCTTCGCTGGCGGTGGCGAACATCTGACCATCAGGGCTAAAGGCCACATCCCAAATCGTGCCCGTATGACCTGTGAGGTTGAGTTGCGGGTGCAGTGGAAATAATCCCTGATGGTTGCGGTGCCAGAGGCGAATGATTTTGTCCAGACCAACGACCGCTAACCACTGGTTATTTGGACTAAAAGCAACTGCATTGAGGCGATCGCCCAACTGATCGGCGGATTCGCGGTTTTTCTCCAGGGCTTGAATCAGCGTGCCATCCTGCTGCCATAGCTTAATCGTGCCATCCCAACCGACAGAAGCGATGTGTTGCCCATTGGGGCTGAAGGTGACATCAAAAGCAGTTTGCTGGTGAGCCTGCACCGTTCGGAGCCGTTTACCTGCCCGATTCCAAAACGTGAGGGAACCATCTTCGCTGGCAGCCACTAAGGTTTGTCCATCGGGGCTGCTCTCCACTGCCCAAACTTCACCCTGATTCACGGGTAACGTCTGCAAAATCTGACCTTGCGTGTTCCAGCGTTTGATCGTGCCATCGGAACTGGATGAAATGACCGTTTGTCCATCGGGCGTAAATTTAGCGCTCCAGACGGAGGCCCGATGTCCTCGTAAAACGGTTAAGAAGTCTCCAGAGAGCCGCCAGATCCGTATCAGCGCATCTTCACCGCCAGAGACGAGTCGCTGCCCAGTCTCCTTCAGGGATGCGCCACGAGCCGGACTAAATGCCAGAGCCAGCGTTCCACTGGGATGTCCGTTCAGGGTTCGCAACACAGTGCCATTCCAATTCCACAGCTTGATCGTGTTATCCCAACTGCCTGAAGCCAGGGTTTGTCCATCGGGACTGAGTGCCAGACTGACGACTCCATTTCGATGTTCAGAAGTCGTGTTGATCAGGGTTCCATCTTGCTTCCACCAAATGATATTGCCATAAGTGTCGCCAGCCACAAGAGTTTGTCCATCCTGGCTAAATGCCACACTCAAAAACCGGTTTTCACCTTTATTCGAGAGGATTGGATTTTTGAATGTCCGAATGATGCTGCCGTTGATATTCCAGAGCATCACCGTATTGTCTGCACTTGCCGTTGCCAGCGATCGCCCGTCGGGGCTAAACGTGACTTTCCAGATGGGTTTCTGATGACCTCTCAAGGTGCGGATCAGGGTTCCATCCAGGCTCCAAAGTTCGATCAAGTTGTCACTTCCTGCCGCCGCAATCCATTTTCCGTCTGGACTGATGGCAACGGACAATGCGCGGTCTTGATTGCCTTTGAGGGTTGCCAACGGCTGTCCATCTCGGTTCCACCGACGGATTGTCCCATCGTCCATGCCCGCAACTAGCGTTTGCCCATCGGGACTGAATGCCACCTCACGAGCCTTGCCTGACAGGGTATGTTGGATTTTGCCATTGCTGCCCCACACAATGATGACGGGTTTATCGTAAGTGGCGGCGATGCGTTGTCCATCAGAACTGACTGCAATTCCCCGCACCCTTCCCTGATCGGCTTTGAACCGATTTTGCTCGACGACCTGAAATAGAGCGCGGCTTAACTCACGCTCAACCTCTGTTGTTAATGCGATCGGAACAGACTGCAATTGTTTCAGGCGGGACTGGGCAATCATCGCAGACACCAGCGCATCCAGACGATTACCAGAGGCAAATTGAGCTTCTGAGGTATTGGCGATCGCTTCAATTTCGCGCAAAGCCGCCTGCCGATTTTGTGTCCAGGCATAAATCCCCAACGTGCTGGAAATCAGGAAAGCGATGCTGACCGTTGCCAGCAATCCTTTTTGCAACCGACGGGCGCGTTGTTCCTGCTGTAGCCGTTTTTCAACTTCTTGCAGCCGTTTGAGTTCTTCCTCGCGCTTCAGGCTATCCAGATCGGTGCTGGTACCAAACCATTTCACTACCTGCCCACTCGCATCTCGAATGGGTGTCGCACGATTGAGAAACCAGCGATAGTTCCCACTGACATCTTGCATCCGCACTTGCACTTCGTAAGGTTCGCTGTTGTCCCTGGCGTGTTGCCATGCCGTGAGACTACCGGGAAGATCCTCTGGGTGAATAATATCAACCCATTTCCAGGCTTTGATATCCGTTAGCGATCGCCCCAAAGAGTTGCTGACTTGCTGGTTGGCATAGGAGAGCGTGCCATCGGGTTCGGCAATCCAAACAATCTGGGGAACCGCTTCTGCCAGTTGCCGAAAGAACCGTTCACTTTCCTGCTGTGCCTCCAGTTGTTGTTGAATTCGTTGCCGTTCCGCATCCTGACTGGCGGCTAGAAACTGATAATCCACATCACTGAGGCTTTTATCCTGCGCCCACAGTTGGGCATCCAGGAGCGATTGATCGCGCAACAGGTAAATCCGATCCTGTCGTTGGGATGCCAGCCAGCCATTAATTGCATCAGCGTAAGGACGGAGCTGATTCAGTTGTTGATTGACCCACTCCGCGTTAAACACATGCCGGTAAATGGGATTTTTGATCGCCAGTTGATTGCCCTGACGCACGACCAATCCCGATAACAACAGTTCAATCTGTTCGCGGCTGTCATCGAGCGGCACAACCTCATCCTGGAGGAGTTGTTGGTAAATCCCTAACAGTCGCCCGGTGCGGTTTGCGTTCCAGAACAAGCGATCGCGAATGGTGCGGAGATGCACAGGTTCATCATGGGCTTCCCAATGGTCTAACACCTGAGTTTTCACTAAGTCATCCACCCAAAAAGACTCCATTCCGGGGGGAATTTGCGAATGGGTGATTTCGCTCTGTTCAACCGTTTGCATCACTTGTTGGCAGAGCTTTTGGGTCAGAAAGGGTTGCCCCCCTGTCCACTGCAAAATCCCTTTCAGGATGGGTAGGGGCTGGGGAAACACAGGTTCAAATCCTTGACTGAGCGGCATGGCTTCTGGCGCTGTGAATCCATCCAGGTGAATCGCCTGCCCGATGTTAAAGGGGGTGCGCTGTTTATCGGCAATCAGATCAGCCGGGGTGGTCACGCCAAAGAGAACCATATTCAACCGTTGATAACGAACATCATGCGATCGCTGGTTGTAACATGATCGAATCCAGGCAAAGAAATCATCAACGGGAAACTCCAGGCTCAATAAACTATCAATTTCATCAATAAAAATGTAAATCGATTCACTGGAAAACTGTACAAACACAATCTCTTCAATGAAAACAGTTAAGCACTGAATCGGAGGCAAATCAGAATGGGTGTTAAACCATTCGCGGTAATTGACTTTGCCCAAGAGTTGAAAGCTTTGAAGCAGGCTGACCATCATGCCGCGATACCACTGCTGGGGAGTGAGGCGATCGCTGCCCAGGCGAGTCATATCCAAATACGCACACTGTGCCCCATCATCCTGAAGTTGCTGTTTCACCCGCACCAGCAAAGACGACTTGCCCATCTGACGAGCGTTAAACACATAGCAAAATTCACCCGCTTGCAATGCCCGATATAGATCTCGGTCTGCCTGTCGCACCACATAGGTCGGCGCATCCGCCTGTAAGCATCCACCGACTTTATAGCGAAACGAGTTCATAGGGCGCTATGGGGTGAAGAGATACGTCTGAAAATACTCCTGGTAGAGTTTGCAACTCAACTGCCAGCCATTGGAGGTCGGCTGAATCAATCCCAGTCCCTCTAATTTATAAGCCAGAATGGGATCTAGCCTGATTTGGGGGCGCTCACCCGCCGAGTTCATTGCGTCATTGCAGACAAGAGACTGGAGCTGTTCTACCCATTGCGGATTCGTATTAATTTGCGCCAGTAACCGTTGTAAATGATTCCGATAAATGCCTTCCGATGAAGCCACCGATCGCAGTAATTCATCCGCCGACATGCCTTGATGCAGATGGTAAAGCGCCAGATTAATTAAGGTGGGGTTACCACCGAGTAAATCCAACAGGCGATCGCAAACCGCCTCATTCCAGATCACGGCATATGCCTGCGCGAGTGCCTCCACTTGGGCGCGGGTCAACGGTGGCAGGGTTAAGGGCAACCCCACATTAAACGGCGATTGATTGATGTCGAGGGGTAAGTAAGCGTCAGTAGAATAGGAAACGACCAGTCGGAGCCGTTTCCAGACTTCATCATGCTGTGCCTCTTCATGCCATGATCGCAGCAGGGGTAATAAACTTCTGGCAGTCTCAGGATGTTCAAAGACTCGCTCCACCTCATTAAACACCAGCACCAGCGGACGATCCAAACCGGACAAAATGGCTTCCCGCACATATAAGGTGGTGCTGAGCTTGCTTCCTAATAAATCATCCCAATACTGATCAAGACTTGTTTCGCACTTCAATTTGCGA
Source organism: Leptolyngbyaceae cyanobacterium M33_DOE_097 (assembly GCA_015296075.1). Lineage (GTDB taxonomy): Bacteria > Cyanobacteriota > Cyanobacteriia > Leptolyngbyales > Leptolyngbyaceae > DSRU01. The sequence continues at coordinate 10,516 of DVDV01000330.1, forward strand.
CACAACACGACACAAAACCAGCGCAAAAAAGCATGGGACTGACTCAAGGTTTCAATATCGGCTTGTTGCAGATCAATCGCAACGGTGTAGTAGCCCTGTTGTTTCGCCTGGTGTAGTAATCGCAACAGCAAAGACGTTTTGCCAAACCCACTGGGAGCTTTAATCCGAATCACACAACCCGGTTGTAAAACTTCCTGCAAGGCGCGATCGTCTACCTCTGGACGGTGAATATAGTACTCAGAACCCAGCGGAACAGGCCCACTGGGGTAAGGTATCGACACTGAATTGGAGGTTGACTCGATCCAGGGTTGTGATGGGGTTATTTCCATATCCTCTGGGCACTGTTGCAAGTCGCCATCCAGAAGATCGAGCTTAAATGCGCTAAATAATAAGGTGAGCGTGCGGCGATCGACTCCAGATCGAGATGCCCACAAGCGGCTGAGGGTACTGGTGGAGATGCCACAGCGTTGACTCAACTCTTCCGCTGTAAACCGTTTTCCCTCATTTTCAGTGGCTTCTGCTGATTGAATCGCCTGATTCAGTCGCCGTAATCCGCTGGCAGTCAGTGCAACGCCACGTTTCCGTTTGGCAGAAGAGTGAGGGTTGGAATTCATGGGCTGAGACAGGGGGATGTCCCCCAGGGATAAGACCGAACAGAAGGGAATCATTAAAAGAATTCTAACCAGAATCGCTCTGCTAAATCCTGAATGACCGGAATCTTGCCATTGCACCCGGCCCCTAACTGACTTAACTGATGGGTTCCTAAACACCCAAATGGACTGTCTTCAGTTAACTTCAACATTTCGTTTACGGATCATCCTGACAAATTAAAGATTTTCTTTAGAACTGCCTAATTGATTTATTTCCAGATATTTGATTTCGAGTCAGTCGCTTAATTCATTTTTCTAACTTAACTAGGTCAATCAGTTATCTGTCTCTGAAAAGCTTTCTGCTATTTGGCTTAAGTGAATTTGAGTCATTAAATCTGGGTCGTTGACAAATGAGATTTTGTTTCTTCTTTAGTTTATGATGCATTCTGTCAATCCATCTCAAGTCTGATTCGACTGAGGTTTCATCCTGCCGGAACCGTCTATAGGGGTTCTCTCCTGGCGATGGCATGATTTTTCGGTTGTATTCTCTTGCCTTTAGAAGACTTTCCCATGATGAACGTTTCAAGATCTCTTTTAACCACTACTCTCGCGATCGCCTCTCTTAGCCTTGCTGTCAGTGTTAAAGCTGACACGGTACAAGCTCGCTGCGACGTTTATCCCAAAGGGGAAGACCGCGCCACTTCTTCGGGTCCCTGTACCTTTTCGCAACGACAGGGGGTGGTAGGGATTCAGCTACAAAACGGCAAGCGCTATGATCTCGTTCCAGTGGGGAATAATCCTGGGAACTATCGCGATCAAAATGGCAAAGCCGCTTATCGACAGTCAGGCTTGGGCGATAAGGGGCAAATTTATCGCCTTGCGACTGAATCAATCTATGTCTATTGGGATCCGGCTCCCTATAACCAGCAGAGCACCCAACCGACACCCAGCACAACGGCAAAGTCGCCCACGCCTGTCACCTATATGACGCCGAAGAGTGCCAATGAAATAATGGTACAGATCACCGAGGGCGAATTTAGATTTCGGGGTCCCCTACGCAGAACCTCTGGCAACAAGTTTGTTGGTGAGGATAGCCAAGTGCGGGTTATGTACGATAAGGACACCAGTCGTGTGGTCGTTATTAATAAGATCACTGGTACGGAATTTTACAATTATTTCTTTTCCACTGCCAAGGAAGGCGAGTTATAAACATGATGAAACGAACGATGCCGTTGATGCTGGGCGCGATCGCCATGATTGTTACGGTATCTCCTGCCCTGGCTAAAGGGATTTCTACGCTGACAGCGAACAATCCCAACACTCGAATTAATGTGCGATCGCAACCCACAATTAATTCCAGTGCGCCTAGCTATGGTCTTCCAGGGGACAAAGTAAAAGTGATTCAGTGCGTTAAAGATCGAGACAGAGCAAGCAGTGGCTTGAACTGGTGCAAGGTGCAATTTGTGAAATCAAAAGCGATCGGTTGGATTCGCAGTGACTTCATTATCTTTGCAGATGGTGGTGAGTAGTCGATTCGGCTAAAAATTTTTCAGTTTGAAGTGAGATCAGTTCATTGAGGAGTTTGGTTTGGTGATGCAATTTAAACCTGTTTTTGGTTGTGGAGTGATGGCAGCGGTAACACTCACGGCGGCTTTACCTGCGATCGCTCAATCCGTTCCTGCTAGCGCTAGAAACGCTTGCATTCAAAGAACGGCGGAAGAAATGGTCGTGGCGACCCGCGATGTGTCCGTTGTCAGTGCAGGTCCAGTCAGTGCTGAAAGTGGTGCGACGACCCTGAGCATGCGCAATAACAAAACAGGTCAAACCGCAGAATGTCGAGTGAATACGATTGATAATACCGTTTTGTCTGTCACCCTGAGTGGTGGTAGTGCTGGCGGTAATACAACGGGTCAGAATCCAGAGTTTTGGGTCGTCACAGGAGGCAGAACCTTCCTTAAAGCCTCTCCTGGGATACTGGCTAAAACGGCGACCAGTAATGTTCCAAATGGAACGGTTTTGCGGAATCTGGGCTGCCAAAGTCAGATAATGCCGACCTGGTGCCAGGTGGAATTCCGCGACGATCCCAGCGTTAAAGGCTGGGCTTGGTCACCGAATCTAAGCCCATATCGGGGAGATTCATCCATATCAAACCCATCCTCCCCCACGTCTGCGACGTCTGCCCCGGAGGTTGGTACTCCTGTTGATCGCTTAAGTGATTTCGTGGGAGCCAGGGCTGGGCAGGCAGAAAATGCTATCCAGGAACGTGGGTATCGCTTTGTCAAAGCAGATAATTCTTCAGGCGATGCCGTTTATAGCTACTGGCAAGAAATCGATACCCAATATTGTGTGGTCATCCGCACAGCGGAAGGACGCTACGACTCAATTATCTACAACGGGGCAGCAGGCAATTGTCAACCCTAGGCAATGAACTTGACCTCTGAGTTTTTGAGAACTCGGAAATCTGCATTTCTCGGTACTTCTCCTCGGGGGCAAGGAAGGTGCAGGTGACAAAGTTTAGAGCGCTCACTTGGGTTTGCAGTAATTTGATCAACTTTGCTGATGAGGGTGAGTAATACCACTTCTCTAAAGGCATTATCGTTTGGCAACTACTTTCAGGAGACATCGTAATGGGCTTTTTAAGCAGACTATTTGGCAAAAAAGAAGAGGAAAAAGCAGCGGCGGCACCTCAAGTTTCTGTGCAGGAAGCAGCCGTTCAGAACTCGATCCCCCCTGAAAAGGTAGGACTGGATGGTAACTTTGATGAGAACGGGCTGGCAAAGCGAGTGGCTAAAGCCCTGGATGATGCCAACATTTCCGATCATGTGGGTTTGTGGGTTGCCCAGACTGGCAGTGTCGTCGTGTTGAAATACAATCCGGATGCGGAAGGGGTATTGGCTCAAGCGAAACAAGTTGCGACCTCGGTAGAAGGCGCAACGGAAGTGCAAACAGTGCCCAATTCTTAGTGCTTGCTTCAAGGGCTACTTGATTGAGTCGGACTTGAGTCAGAGCAAATTAGTCTTCATCAGGTTTTGGTTGCAAGCTGGATTTGCTCTGGCTTGATTGAATAAGCTGGATAATCGCTATGCTTCAGGGACGATACACATTGTTATACCAATTCTCTAAATCCCATTTACAGATGATTATCTGTAGCCCAGTTTTGAAGAATTGGTATTAGAGATGCTAGGACTGGACTAGACAACAAATCTAGTAAGTCTAATTCGCGATCGCTGAGAGTTATTTAAATTGTTATTAGAATAAGATGCGCCTCAATTCCCCAGATAACTTCTTCACGGTTTATCAGACGAAAACTGAGATTGAACTGCGAGCAGGGTGCAATGACTTTGGTGGTACCCGCGTCATTTGTACGACTACATCTTACGAAAACGCCAAAGGTCTGGCTCAATTGGCTGCCAAGATGAATCATCTGCCGCTCGTTGATCACGTTAGTCTACTGACCCATCAGAACTAGATGCAATCATTTATTTATGCCGCTTTGACTACAGCTGCATCGATCGCCGCAGGTGAAGTTAGTGCTGTCCTCAGACTTATCACCTGACTTCCTTGAGATTACGACCAGGGATTGCAATCTCGAGATGTGTCTAAATTCACAGCATCTAAACCATTTCCAGATAAACCATGACACTTAATGACACGGCCAAAATTCTTTATGGTTCCCCCCTATCCAAACCTCGCACGGCTAAATTTGCGATCGCGGTACTGCTGGTTTTAGTGCTGATCAGTAGCTATACCTTGTTCACGTCTTTACAAGCAAAAGTCACCGCCCTAGATGGGGTGCAGGTCATGGCGATCGCCTTTTTGTGGTCGGCCCTATTTTCATCAGGCACCGTCGCTATTCTCTGGTTTTTGGATCGGCGGGAACACGAATCTCGCTGGCTTTATGCCATTGCCTTTCTGTGGGGGGCATTCATTGCGACGGGCATTGCGCTCCCGTTTAACCAGATCATCATCTCGTCCATTGTGGACTGGGTCAACGCTCATCCAGATGTGAAAGACTACTTGGGAGCCAACGCAGGCTTCAAAATTGCTGCCCCGATCGCGGGTCCCCTGGTGGAGGAGATCACCAAAGGGGCGGGTGTGCTGCTGCTGTTTCTTCTGCTAAAGTCCGAATTTGATGATGCTCGCGATGGCTTTATCTACGGTGCATTGATTGGGGCAGGATTTAACTTTCTCGAATCGGTGCATTACGTCGTCAGTGAGTATGCCAAGTGGGGCTACGCCCCCTGGATTTTGCATATTGGGGCACGGCACGCTTTGTTTGGCTTTGCTGGACATGCCCTCTATACCGGCATCTTTGGGCTATTTTTGGGGTGGTCTCGGCAAACCACGCGCAAATGGTGGCGCTATACGGCTCCTGTGGTGGGCTGGTTGTTGGGCTTCTCGGCTCACTTCTCGCAAAATATCGGGATGTTGCTGGCGGTGCTATCGCAACGGGCATCTGGCGTGGCAGTGTCTCAGATAGAAACCCCACCGCCTGGTCTGAGTTTGCCAGGAATGTCGTTTGGGCTGGGGTGGTTGGTCTTGGCAGGTAGTTATGTAATGAAGTTTTGGCCGTTCTTGCTGCTGGTAGGATTCTTGTTATGGCGCAGCGGCGTGTGGGAACGGCGCGTGATTCGAGATGAGTTAGCCAATGAAGTCGAACCGGTGATTACGCCGGAAGAATACAAGGCAGTCCACCGCGATCGCATCTTCAGAACCCGTCGCATTCCTAAATACGATCGCCGCACTGCCGCTGCTATCGTCAGAGCGCAAAATGAACTGGCGTTGCGGAAATGGCGCGTTCAGCAAGAGGGACAGAATGTCAAAACCGATCCACTGGTCGCATCCTGGCGAGATGAGTTAGGTCGCTTACGGGAGTCGAATTCGGCGATCGTGGTATGAGTTGGAAGCTTTGATAGAAAGTTTTTGCCCATGATCGTGGTGTTGATTTCGCTGTGGGTAGTCTTTCTGTCGGGTCTGGCGCGCGTCTCCGTCAGTGCCGCCTGCCGCCCAACGGTAATTATAGCGCTACGCATAGAAGTTGGTACAAGAGGATGTGGGAGCTGCGCTCCCAGCCAGGGGTTTCACCCCTGCACCCCGTCCTAACATTTTCCAGTATTGCTATATTTGCTCTGGTTGGCTTCACTGCTCTGTTAGTTGGACTGGGGGAAGCAGTCATGTATCGGGGCATTGTGTTACATGCCTTTTTGACCAGCGGACGAGTGCGTTAGGCCATGCTGGTGAGTGCGATCGCCTCCGCCCTACTTCATGCGGTAAATGTGTTTGGGGGTCTTTCTTACAGGCTATCCCTATACCACTGCTTAATACCTTTCAGCCTAGAATATCGGTTCAACATTTTGCCCCGAAGCTGCACATCAAGTGTTGATAGGGGATCAGTGGAGCTGGGGGATGGGTGAAACCTTATCTGCAAAATACAATTAAAGCTAAAATATTAGTCAGATTAATCAGTCTATTTGATGTCTGAAGTTTTCAACCAAAATTACTTCATCAACTTCTATTTTTGATAAAAATTATCTTTTTAGAAAACTACCCTTTATATTATGAGGTTTGACTTCCGTTCGAGAACAACTTGTTACTTAAGAGGTGAGCTTACCTTAATGATTTGCCCAAGCGAATTAAAAAGCACTAAAAAAGTACCCGAATAATTTTGGAATTTAATTCGTAGCTCAACAGCCTCGTAATTTGTTCCTTTTATGGCTGAAACAGTCTCAATTTCCTCAAAGGCACCTGTTTTTGTCAGTACTGATTGCCAACGCTGCTTGAGTAATTCAGGTTGATATATTTTTTTCAATTCAGCAGACAAGAAGCTTCTAGCAAATGTATATTCTCCTTCCGCTAATGCTGTTACAAACTTTCTGGCTTTAACTTGAACTTTACCAAGCTCTAAGAAGTTAATGGCTGTAATGCGTTGATTTTTGTCTAACGTCATCACAAAGTCTTGAGTTGATTTTTCAAATCGAACAGTGATAAGCACCGAATATGTGCCTGGAAATTCAGATGGAATAACGCGATACACCTCGATTAGCCGACCTACTGTTTTTTGGTGGACTTGCCAAATTTCTTGTAGCTGATCCGCTGTCGCGTATTCTTTGAGGTTTGGGCTGAAGTATTGTAAGGCTTGTTCATACTTTCCTTGAGCAAGGAGTGTAAAAAACTTTTTGGCAATTGCTTCAACCTGGGTTGATTGGGGTGAGGATTGCTCAAATAGTTGAGCGATCTTCATAGTGTTTTTGGATGCTTGGTTAGGAATCAGAGTAGCGATCGCGGTGCTGGTTAATAGTGGGAGCGTCGTTAAAGCACAAAGTGGAAGAAGTAATTTTATTTTCATACTGTCGAGTTTGAGAAGCTATGTGGATCGCTTTTTAGAATTAGAGAAAATTTTTGAAAAGATATAAGTTGCCAACCCTTTCTGATGTGCTTGCTATTTTATCAGGTTCAAATCTTTTCCAGGTTCAGGTATCTTAAACTTAATATTATTGTGTGTTCGCTTGGTGTTCGTATTAAAAGAAATAAAAGTACAATTTTAAAAGAACTCCTAAGATTAAGTAGATGAAATGGAATCTATTTATAGGATGATTCAAAATCTTAGGTGTCATATTTTAGTTGGAGTCGTTTTATGATTCGTCGCTACATGCGAAAATTTACCAAGGTTATACTTGGTTTAAGTGCAGTATTGTGTGTCGTTTTAATTAGCTTTAAACAGGTGCAACTGCTTCCACATTTTACGCCTGCTGAGTTTCAAACCTCTCAGGCGATCGCAGCAACCCCTGTTCAAGCATCTGACCTTCTTACCCTCTCTGATATCCCGCTTGGCTTCCAGGCGTTTCCAGAAAAGTGGATGAGCTATGTCAACCAAGGTGTCAATACCATTCACAATTATTTCAAAGCATCTGATATTTCGATTGACCGATATTTTGGTTACGTTAACCTTGCTGCCTTTGAGTTGATCTTAGGGTTCGCGGCACCGTTAAAACCTCAAGAAATTGCAACACTAGATGCTCGTCTCAACCGCCCAACCGCTGGCGAACAGTTTATAGCTGGCTTAAAACAAAGTACAGATTTTTTGCAGCCGCTTAAAGTTAAGTCTCAAGGGCAGTTATCTGACCTGGGTGCGATTGGAGATACAGCAACTGGGAGACAGTATGTCATGTCATTTAAAGGTTTACCTTATGCTTTATTTGTGGATATAGTTGCTTTTCGTCGGAACCAAACCGCGGCTCTGGTGATGGCTGGAAGTTTTGGTGTGCCCAGTAGAATAGCAAAAGTGCAAACTCTCGCACAAACCCTAGATAGTAAACTTCAAAATAAGTAGCGAGGCATCATTTTTGTTAAAAGGAGAGAGTGGGGCATCGTCCTCATGCAGGGGGTTACCACCCCTTCCACCCCCAAAATCATCTTTTGTTTAATTGCACCTATAGCAGTCCTAAATAATTTGTGAGATGAGAGAGGTGTTGCGAGAAGCTTTCCTTTGGAAAGCTTCTCACAATTCAAATAGGATCGCTAAAGCTACTTAGATAAGTTTGACTGAAAGATACTTTTCAAGGATAGCTACCAATCTAAACGAATTCTGATACCAATCAAAAGCAAATCAACCAAGGTTGAAACCAAATAATTTGCTCAAAAGAGACTCTAACAGAGTCCCTTTTAAGCGTCTGAATCGAGTCATTTTAGTCAGCACACTATCCAACTACTGTTGAGAAGAATCAACTTAGAATTGAAGGATGCAGATGACTAAAAATCATCACAGCTGAACTACTTTATACACGGTTGATCCGTTTTGATAGAAGGGTTGGTAATAAATGCCACTACAGTTATAGAAAGTGCCACCAGACATTTGAGTTGCAGTACAACCGTCAGGCAGGTAAGTGACAACGGCTCCAGCTGGAGGTGCTACAATCACGTACTCACTGCCACTCGGCTGCATATAGATACCATCCGAGTAGATATAAGACGTTGAGCCAACATACACTGTGCTGTAATAAGGGGGCGCTTGTGCAACAGCTGCGCCGATGACGAGCCCTGTGGTGAGGCCAACCCATCCCCAACCGGGTGGTACATAGTAACCGCCGCCATACCAACCACCGCCATACCAGCGATCGTCCCAGTTATCATCAACAAAATCTTGCCGATTGTCTTGGCGTTCGGTGAGTCCCTCCTGCCGTGTTCCCTGCCGATCAGTGCGCTCTTCCTGGCGTGTTCCTTGACGATCAGTGCGCTCTTCCTGGCGCGTTCCTTGAGTGGTTTGACGATCGCTTTGACGCGTCCCCTGATATGTTTGGCGCTGGGTCTGACGCGTATCTTGAGTGGTTTGGCGATCGCTTTGACGCGTCTGCTGTGTTTGAGAACGAGAGGGCTGCTGCTGCGGCGTGCGTTGTTGCCTACTGTAGCTGCCTTGAGAGGGAGAGGATCGAGAAGGGCTACTAAAGTTACCCCGGTTTTGTGTGCTAACTCCTGAATTCATGCGGGGAGATGCTCCACCTCCGCGACTGGCTCCACCTCCGCGACTCGCCCCACCTCCACGACCACCCCCACCACGGGCATCTACAGAGTCCATGGGTAGTAAACTGGTAGCCAGCACCAGGGCAAAAAGAACATGAATTGTTTTGCGAATGAATCGTGACATGATTTGAACTCCTTATTTGGCTGGTTTCTCGATTACAACGCTGGCATCAGTAGGAGGCAAGAATTCAATCTTGACTGCGTCCTTCGGCGGAGTGAAAGTAAACACCCGGTCTGGAGTTTTGGGATTAAAGTTCCAATGTGATAGAAGCACTGTGTACTGGGGTGAGCCAGGCAAGTTCTTATAGCTAATGATGGCCTTTCTGAGCAGAGGTTGTTTGTCCTTTGTGACCCACATTTGGTAATCGCGTTCCTTTCCACTCAAAAGAATGTGATACATCGGGACTCGATTAACCATATCAACCCCGACAAACTGAGTCCGCCAGACATCAGACATCATATCGGCACAAGTTTTAGTTGCGACCAAGTTTGACATCGGAATGGTGATACCGTAATTCTGATCAACCTGATCTAGAACAGCATCTAGAGTTTCAGGTGCCGCTTTTGTTGCGTAGTGGTTGAGTTCGGGTGATTCTAAGGTGAAAGTTTTTCCGTCGTAATAAAAATTGGTGATACGCTGATCACCAACATAATACGATCGCATACGATTTGGCTTTTCTACCCAAAGCTTTTGGTAAGCACTGTACTGTACTTTTTCTCCTGTTGTTAAGACATCATCATAGGTAATGTCCATGACAACGGAAAAAGATTTTTGAGATTCAAGAAAAGTACAAACCTGACCAATCACCTGGTTTACAGTCCTCAATTCAGATTCAGGCTTCTTAGGAGACGAGTTAGGAGTTTGGGCAACAGCACCAATGCCACTAACCAGCAAAGAAGCTGTTAGGAGAGAAGTCATGAGGAATGCTTTTGACATAAATATGTTTCCATGATTAGGCGCTTGAAACCGCTGTAACGCAGCAAAAACAGGGTTTCATTGAAACGAAAAGAGGTTATTGCTTTTATGCTCAAGATTATCTTTGATAGGCACCCAAGTATTTAATATTTTAAATTGAGAAATCATGAATGAGTTGTGTATTTTACATAGCTTTAGACTGTCTCCAAACCACGGCTATTTCTAAGATTTTGAGTGGTGTTGTTTGAAGATCTCTAACAAGAAAGTTCCTAGGTTGTTAACACAAATATCTGCAATTTTGTCAGTCATAGTAGAACGTTGACCCGCCTCTGGGGGAGTCTGATTGATCGGCTCACTCATGTGATCGCGATAGAAGATCATTAACGAAAAGGCTTTTTCGTTTGCTCGTTATGCCATAAATACTTTTTATAGGTAAGCGAACAGGATCAAAAGAGACAAGCTAACACAAACTTGAAAGATCCTTTTGGTGAACGTTGCTTGAAAAATGAGATTTCTTTTCGTTTGACTTGCTCTTGCAGATCAGACTCACAGCTTCAATCTCTTGAGGCGTTTATCCTCTCGTGTGAAACAACTGAAACTTTTAGTTGCGAAAGTCTAATGATTTGCAGCCTCAGTAGATCGAAAATGCAGTTGTTTTCACTGCAAAAGCCCCGTTTAATCCCCCTAAATCCCCCTTGAAAAGGGGGACTTTCAACTATTTTTGACTCGGTTCCCCCTTTTTTAAGGGGGGGCTAGGGGGGATCTAATCATCTTTGTGATCTACTGAGCCTATTCATTCGCGATGGCGTATCTCTCGCTGAGGAATGGGAATTTTAATGCCTGCATCTTTAAAGGCTTGATTGAGCCGCAGGCGAAACTCACGGGTAACATTGAACTGTTGACCTGGTTGAGTTTGGGTGCGAATTTTCAGCAAAATTCCATACTGATCAAACTTTTCAACGCCTAAGATATCGGGCTTACTCAGCAATTGCCCTCCCCAGACTGGATCAGATTGCATTGTTTCAAAGACTTGACCCAGGATTTTCATAGCCAGTTTTACATCAGTATCATAATCAACCAACACGGTGAGATCCATGCGCGACCAGTCTTTTGAATGGTTGGTGACAATTGTGATCTCCCCATTCCGCAGGGTAGTCAGGCCCCCGGAGGTACTGCGAATCTGGGTCATTAACAACTTCATCTCTTCTACAATTCCAAAGTTTTCTCTGGCTGATGCCAGATCTTCGTTGACTGATATCAGATCCCCGATCGCATAGGCATCTTGAGCTAACAGCAGCCAACCAGCCAGAGCATCTTTGATCGATGATTGGAATGCCAGAGAAACGGCAAGACCGAGAAACCCAATTTGGGCGAACAACACTACCCCGGTTGAGAGTGAGAGCAAACTATAGGCGACAATTACCCCTACCACGAGCCAGAGGAAAGAAATCACGTTTTTCCAGACGGGAGAGAGAGTCAGTGCTCGTCTGCGGCGACGTTCAATTTGCTGCGCTGAGAACTGATCTTCCGTACCGATCCATTTGCTCAAGAGCCAATCAATCAACAGGTGGCTGAGGATAATGGCGATCGCGATGCTGAGTCCAATCAGAAACAAGCCGAAGGGTTGTCTAAAGAGCAGAATTCCCAGACTTCTTGTTTGCGGAAACCGTTGCAGAACCCAGGCAAGACCGACCACCCCAACCCCAACCAGCAATAGCTGCAAAATCCGCTTCTGAAAGGTTTTGCGTTCAATCTGCTGTCTTAGATTAAAGAGTTGCTGCTGTGAAACCTCTGGGGCGTTTGCTTCCTCGGTATCGGTTGTTTGCTGCTGGTGCAGTAACCGTTGCTGGGTCCGAAACTCTTGACGTAACTGCTGACGAGCCTTGCCTATTTTTTGTTGCCCTTTAGCGAGCAGGGCCATTAGCAGAGCGGTGATGGCAGCGCCCAGCGCAGCCCATTGCAAGTGCGATCGCTGAGCGGTAGGTTGACGTTCTGCAACTGCCTCGAGCAAGCCCTGGCGAATTTGTCGGGCATACTCTTCAGCAACTTCGGGTTCGGTTAATCCATAAATTTCGGCATCCAGCGCAGTGACAGTGACAATCGGTTTGGTCGGTTTGCCATCCACAACGACCTGAACGGCTATTTGCTGGTTGAGCTGAGTCGTAACAACTTGAATCAACTCTGGAGCAACACGGTTTTCTACTAAAAATCGCACTTGAGACTTGAGTCGGTTTTCAATCCGGTTACGGCGAATCTGAATGCTTTCTAACCCCAATTGATCCGCTTCATCCTTCTTCTGCTCTGCGGCGATCAAAAAAAGACTATGACCATCCAGCCGAACTGGGGCATAGACAATATTGCCTATCCTTCGATAAGCGCTCACTCCCCAGGGCTGCTGTAGATCTTGTGCGATCGAGATCGAGATTGAGGTGAATAACAGCGTTACACCGATTATCAAACTGATGGTTAGGGACTTGAACTTAAATTTTGGTAAGCTAATCGCTTTCACAACGGTAGACCTGCAATGGGTACGATGCCCACAATTCACAACCTGCTCTAACTGCCAAGAATGTTGATGGCGCGGGCACCAACGACAACCAGCGTCATCAGTGAAATGGCACCTTCAAGCATCATGGCTAGCTTCGCCCGAGTCGTTAACGGCAACGTATCAGTCGGACTGAAGGCCGTTGCGGCTGTAAAAGATAGGAACAGATAGTCAACAAAGGTCGGCTCCCAGTCAGCCCACTCTGCCTCAGACAGTCCCGTTTGGGGAAAGAGCAAATCAGGGCGAGTTGTGGTGTGATGCACCCGATTTTCAGGTCCGCCGCGATCGAAGCGCCAATACAACAGCGAGAAAATGAGCACATTGGTAACCCATACCCCAATGCTAGAGGTCAGGAGTTGCAGCCCATCGAGATCGGTCGAGTGATACAACATCTCTCGAATGAGATGGACTAAATACCACAGCATGAGCACCCCGTTGACGATGCAAAAGATTAGCAAAACGAGGCGCTCGACCCGCAGCCACCGTTGTTTTGCCTTCATGACTCCAACGGCCAGCATCGCAGCCAACAGGGCAATGCCAAAGAGCGATTGAAACCAAATCGGAAGCACTCGAATGCGATCAGGTAACACTCTCAGTACCCCCAGCACAAACATAACCGTTAGAGCTACAGGCCAACGAGGCTCGATTTGCAGTGTGGAAGCTGGTTTGATCATCGATATTGAACTGCTTTTAGGAAAGAGGATGGGGCAGCCGTATAAGTTTAAGTTTGCTCTAAACTTGTTCAGCTTGCTCTAAACTCGCAACCGGGCTTTGCTTCTGCCAGGCGGTGTAGGGAACAGCCACGATCGCAGCGATCAGAGCATAGGTTATCAAAGCGTTGATCATGTCACCTTTGAAGTAATCCAGGTTAGGAAAATTGAGGCTGACGAGTAAAATCGCTAAACCAGCATTGCGAGTTGCAGTTGCGTAAGCTAAGGTCGTTCGCGTATCTGACCGGGGGCCACCCAAGAAATGACCACAGGCCAGGGACGAGATCGCAATCAGCACCATTACCAGGATTGTCATTAAGGGCGTACTCAAAACTTTGTGCAGCGAGATCACGAGTAAGACGATTGCCAGCAGCAAGAACAGAAGGTTGGCAAGTTTGCTGATGGGTTCGATTAACTCATCCGCTAACTTGGGCACATACTGGGCCAGTAAAACTCCTAACCCCAACGGTAACAACTGAGCAAAAAAGATTTGTTTGGCAATAGTCAAGCCAGATACCCAGGCATCATTGGGATAGAACTGCGACAGAATCATCACCACTAAGGGAACGCTAACAACTGCCAGGGTGCAGACGGCAAATTGTAGACTCGCAATGTATTTTTCATAGCCGTGCAACTTCAGGCTTTTAAACGGAATGGTCGGGGCACCGGGACAGGCAATCATCGCCCCAATTGCAAGTCGCTCTGATACGCTCAACACTGGAATCAAGGTAAGAATCACCCCCAATAAGGGAACGGCGACTAACACAGAGAACAGCGATCGCACCAGCAGAGACGGCTGTTGCCATAACCAGACCACATCTTCAAAGGTCCAGCGCAACCCCATAGAAAACATCAAGGTAAAAATGGTGAGTTTGGCAAAGTTAGAGAATATCGTCTTGACCAGATCACGGGTGGGGTTATCAGGTTCAGGTTGGGCAGAGGCTTCTGGCCCTTTACGGGCGATCGTGATCTGGTTACTGCTCTGACGATAGATAACAGTTCCTCCTTTCAAGATGGTTAGCTCTGAAGTTCCCCGTGGGTTAACGGTGATGGTGTATTGCTGGTCGCCGATCGTCGCAAGGTACTGGGTTGGATCTTTTTGGGGATCTCCCGCCGGAGTAATGGAAACAGGTAGCTTTTTATGGGTTTGGCTTTGCTTGTCATAAAGGTTCGCAAAGACCTGATCATTTTCTTTAAACACTCGAACGGCATACTGTTGGTTTTCAAACAACAACGCTGTATCAGCCGCAGAAACAACAGCATCCTCGCCTGGGCCAGGAGATAACGCAGGCGAGGGAGCCTCCGGTGGGGGAGACTGGGCCAAGACTGACTGAGCAGGCGCAACCACCAGGGTTGGTAGCATTAGCCCAATGGTTAGGAATAAGGTGCAAATCGCCAAACTGCCAAGCACCCAAGGTCGTTTGCTGCTCTGTCTGACAAGGTTAGACAGATAGCGCTGAAGCGGGTGAAGCTGTGCTTGTATCCACTTTGTTTTCATAATTATCCCCTAACAGGTTGTTTGACTATCCTGTAGGCCCAAAGAGTTTTCTAAACGGTCGATGACGATGTCAGCGATCGCCTGAGTCCGATAGCGACAGGCCCAGGTTTCACCGGAGTTAAAGCTGCCGTTTTCCCAATATTTGTTACTACCTGCTCCACCCCCGCAGAGGCCAAAATATTCACAGTTCTGACGGCAGTGCTCTACCCCTGCAGCCATCTCTTGATACATATGCTGAAACTTTTGAGTGTGGCAGATAGACTCAAGGCTGTCTTGTTGCACATTACCCAAAACAAATTGGCCGTAGCGATCGGTATCAATGCCCAGCAACTCTGGATCAAAGGTGGCAAAGTTACCTTGGTAGTCGATATTGACAATCACAAAGGGGCGATTCATATCGGTGCATTTGAGGCGAGTATCGGTGTAGATCAGGCTACAAATCGCTTCAAATTCTCTGACATGAAAGGCTCCGTTAGTCTGGGTAACCAAATCCCAAAATCGCTGCATAAAGGCGCGATAGCGGGTTTCTACCTGCGTGTGATCTAATGATGACTGAGAGTTGGCTCCTTCGGTTTCTTCCATGTTGAAGCCAACATCGGTAATTCCGTTATCCCAAAAGAAGTGAAAGATCTCATCGGGATAGTCTAAAGAGTCTTCAGTCAGAACCGCAATTACATTGGTAGGAATTTGATTGCGTTGCAGATGACTGATGCCTCGCATGGTTGCCGCGTGGGTGCCCAGACCTTTACGGGTTTTGCGATGGCGATCGTGAAGCCAGGCTGGCCCATCAATGCTGACTCCAACCTGAACTGAGTGCTGCCGAAACAGGTCACACCAGGCTTGATTAATCAACGTGCCATTGGTCTGAATGGAGTGACAGATATGATAAGGTTGCGACTTGTACTTTTGCTCAGCCGCCTGAATCCGTTCAAAGGCCCCCTCGTAAAACGCGATCGGCACTGCCAGAGGCTCGCCCGCGTGCCAGCAGACTGTGAAATCTTGGCGGAAAAAAGGACTGGTGAACAGGGTCTTAAAAATGGGATCAATCAGATCCAGCGACAGTTGATTTTTTAACTGGCGATCGGGCAAATAGCAGTAGTCACAATCTAAATTACAAAAGGAAGTGGGCTGAATTACAACTAAGTGCAACGGGCCAAACTCATCTAGATCAGGAGTTTGAGGATTAGTCAGCGCGAAAGGGTTGGTATAGCAGAGTGTCATGCTTCCTCTCCAAGAAGGGGCTAGTAACGGTTTAAGAAGCCACCTCCATTGGCCCAGGCGTTGCGCCAGGGGTTGATATTGACAAAACCACCACCACCACCGCCGTTGGCAAAACCGCCACCGCCGCTACGGTTGGCAAAACCACCACCGCCGCCACCGTTCGCAAAACCAATCGCAATCAGCATTTCTGAGGGGGTAGTGGTTCCTTCTGGCAAAAGGGCCTCTCGTTGTCGAATCGCCTCCGTCAGGCGCGTTAATCGGCTTTCAACCGTTTGGGAGGAATGCGTTGTGTCAGTAGCGGCAGCCGTCGGATAAGACATTGCGGCTGCTTCTGAAACATGGAGAGCCGAAAGTGCCAAGAAAAAGCCAACCAGCCCAGTATAAGTAGTGATATTCACAGGTATTTTCCTTATAGTCAAAATAGCGAATTAGGCATTCATTCGAATGCAGGAACTAGGGTTTGGTGGGGGGGATTTGCTCTTGAGTCAGCAAGATCATTTTGAAGAAAGTACGTAAAATATCAGGCTCGATCTCAACTACACCCTGCGGCCCAAACCACTTATTCACCATGTCAACGTACTGCTTGTCACCGAAGACATACCCCTGCATCATCTTGGCGATTGTGAGGTTAGCCAACCGCAAAAAAGCAGGGTTGTTTTGTGGCACCATGCAAGCCAGCCCATAGCGGGCATAAGGCTCAACAGGACTCATCTGCACATCCTTTAGCCCTAGCTTGGCCACCAACCCGGCTAAGATAATCGAGTCACCCGCCACAGCATCAACCCGACCTTGTCTTAAGATCGCTACGATGTCTTCTGTTTTGCCTTTGACAGGAACAACGATCGCCTTGGGTTGAACTAGTTTAATCACCTGCCCTGCAAGGGAATCTTCACCCACGGCTACCCTTTTACCAGCCAACGATTCTGGAGAACCCAACTGACTTCCTTTTTTGGAAACGAGTCGAATTCCCGAAAGACTATAGCTGGTTGTGAAGTCAACAAACCGATCGCGATCCCAGGTAAATTGGCTTTCGCAGGCAATGTCAATCTCTCCTCTTTCAAGTTGAGCAATTCGCTCATCTCCATACCCTTTTTGCTCTACTACTCGTACTGTAATCGGTTTACCAATCTGCTTTTCTAGTTCTTCTGCTAACAACATCAATATGTCAGCGGAATAACCAACCCACTCCTTTTTGTCATTGATGTAAGAGTAGGGAACTAAATCTGTTCTACCGCCAACCGTTAACTCTCCGGTGCGAGTCACCTTCTCAATTACAGTCTCTGCTTTTACTGTCGTAGACAAAGCAAGCGTCGTCAGCATACCCAAAAGGGCGATCGACAGTTTTTTATACATCCTGACTCCTCTTTAAAGATCAGTAGCTTAAATTCTTATTCTTACGGAACTCAAAGACAGCTTCGGGCTGCGTTTACCTGGCTTTACCCGAAAATGGCCTCATCTTAATTCAAATCGGCCTGATGACCGATCAGTGCCCTGAACCGATTCCCCTCAGCCCCTTATGCTACGCTGCAAACGTATCCCCGCAAGCCTCAGGGGAACGCTGGAAGCAGGGGGATTAGATGGGTCGCATTCAGAACACCTTAAATGGCTCTGAAAATAGACGACGATAATGCAGCCAAGGATGAATGACCAATGACCATTTTTATCCTTTTGGGGGGCTGAAACGTCAGCATGAGCGATTGACCCAACCCTGCAGTAGAGCTTGTTCAAGCTTAATGATTAGCTATCATTCCAGTAAATTCCTATCATTCCACGCCAACTTTGTTACTTTTTTTGTCACTATGCAATTCCCGAAGCAAATTTGCCCCTGGTAAAACCAAAGAATTGCTGCTGGAAAGCATCTAAAAGCGATAAAAGACCTCGGCTTGCCCTCCATCGTTATGCTTTGAAGAACACCCTAGAACTCAATCAATGAATTTGATCGCACGAATAAAAATATAGTCTATCTAGTTTCAAGCAAAACTTTGAAAAGTAATCAAATATTAACAACAGACACTTATCTGAAACAGGTGAAATACTTGAATGACATGATTAAGCAGATCTATCAAATGATTAAGCAAGTCGTCAAGCCGAGATTGAGCTTTAAGTTTTTTTACAGCACTCGATGAACGTTGAAGCAAATTGAAGTGATGAATATGATTTGTAAAGGATAAGTTCCGAGGCTTGAGAGAGCCGATATACAATTTAAGTAGAGTTTATGTCTCAATTGTTTGGACTGATTGCCCCATCAAGTCCACATCTAGCCATTTGGGCTCGATTGTTTCGCCGTTCTCCCCATTGAAGTCTGGCGAGCGAGCTATCGATTCATCCCATTGCTTGTTTCTAGGTGCTGGGTCGGCGTTCAACATTAGTAACGTCAAGGTTGCAGTAACCCAACTCCAGTTTTAAGCCAGCTTTCATTTGTCTACTTTTACCTGGTCGGGTAGAAGTTCCATTGCGATCGCTTCTCCTCACCTGTACGGTTCTGGAACAAGTTCGGGCATCCAGAATGTGACACATCACGCATTATTGACATCACGCATTAAATGAGGAGGAATCCATCAGGATGGGGGATTTAGCAGCTTATTTAGCAGTGATTGCCGTACCGTCGTTAGGGTTGATGGCTCTATCGGTTGAGGCGCAGACGATCGCGGTGGAACTAAATCCGGCGATCGCGCTGGAACACACAGTTCACTCTGAACCAGATGCTAATTTGGTGCCGTTGGAACCAGTTACCTTGCGTGCAGTTGCTCAAGCTCAAATTTCCTCTCTGACACCCCTTGGCGTGCTTCTATCAGAAAATAGCCGTGTTCTTCCGGTCGTCCTCCCGCCTTCGTCTAGCGTCTCTCTACCTGGCATGGATGTCAGCCAACGGGCCAGCGATTTATTACCGATGGCTTCTTCTGCAGCCCAGTTGCCTGCTCAATCTGAAGTGCCGCATACTTCCATTGCCGTTGAGACAATAGTTGCTGAGGCGCCGACAGAACCAGACGCGTTACCCAGTCCAGAAGCCAGCCCAACCACCCCTGGTGCGACGACAGAGCCGGACGCATCGCCCACTCTAGAAGCCAGCCCAGGCACCTCTGAGGCGGCGGCAGAACCGGACGCATCGCCCAGTCCAGAAGCCAGCCCAGGCACCTCTGAGGCGGCGGCAGAAACAAGTGGCTTGGCGAAAGCAGCCCAAAACCCGATCGCCAATTTGATTAGTGTTCCATTCCAGAGCAACTGGAACTTTGGTGTTGGCCCCAACAATGGCACCCAGTATGTGTTGAATATCCAACCCGTCATTCCAATCTCAATGGGAAAGGATTGGATCGTGATTACCCGTTGGATTACGCCAATTTTGGTTCAGCCAGACTTAGGGCCTGGGGTTGATTCGGTTGCTGGGTTAGGCGATATAAACCCTAGTTTCTTTTTCAGCCCCAAGAATACGGGAAATATTACCGTGGGGTTTGGCCCGACCTTTGTCTTGCCCACCGCCACTGATGAATTGACGGGTCAGGGCAAGTGGAGTGCTGGACCGGCTGGTGTGGTTGTCTGGACTCAGGGGAAATGGGTGATTGGAGCTTTGGTCAACCAGATCTGGTCTTTTGCTGGAGATAGCGATCGCCAAGCGGTGAGTCAGTTCCTATTCCAGCCTTTCATCAACTACAACCTGCCCAATGGCTGGTATCTCACCTCTTCTCCCATCATCACCGCTAACTGGATGGCCGACAGCGGCGACCAATGGGCTGTGCCTCTAGGTGGTGGAGTTGGAAAACTGTTCAAGATTAACAAACAGCCGATTAATGCTTCTCTGCAAGCCTACGGCTATGTCGTCAAACCAGAGGGCGGACCAGAGTGGACTTTGCGCTTCCAGATTCAACTACTGTTTCCAAAATAATTTTTTACGCTTAAGTGTATCCCCGTAGGGGGCTTAGGGGGATATAAGGGGAGTCTCCAAGGGTGCAGGCGATTGACAACTTTTTATAGGTTATTTAATCTATGATTCTAAACACTGTTTCATATTGTGCTGATATCCAAACAGATAGTTTCTAGGGCAACGCATCCGTCAGCTACTGCATTGCTGAGTGGCGGAATGTTCTAGGAGTGATTCCCGCCCATCGCTTAAAGGCTCGCGTAAAGTTAGCCGGGTTTGTATAGCCAAGGTTAAGGGCAATATCTACTATCTGTATGCTCGGATCTTTCAGCCAGGCCATTGCTAACTCAAAACGCACCTGATCGACCAGATGAGAATAGCTCAGCCCTGCCTCGGTTAGCTGTCGCTGGAAACTGCGGATGCTCAGCCCTGCCGCGGCTGCTGCTAAAGCCACATCTGGCTCTCCGCTTGACAGTTGCGATCGAATCAGTTGCCGCAGAGACCCGCTAAAATCGGGCGCCGGAGCGGATGACTGTACATTTTCATAAACTTGTTCTTGTTGTGAAAAAGATAAACAGTCGTTTACCTGCCGCTGAAGTGGTAAGTGCAACAGGCTTTTATGGAAGCCGATCGCGTTATTCGGTTGATTGAAATGAACCCGCGATTGGAAGAATGCCTCAATCTTTTCTAATCCGTGAAGTTTACTGGTTTGGAAGTGTAGATCTGTTGGATGCCAGTCCGTTCCAACGACTAACTGGATGATTTTGAGATAGAGCAAGCAGGCAAAATACTGAGCCTGTTGATTGTTTAGATCAGCATGGTTAATGAATTGATGGTTGAACCAGATCCGGTCATCTTGTTGAGTGATCCAGGCGCGCGCGCCGGAATTGTAGGTCGTCGTCAGTAAGGCCGAAACTGTATGCAACAAATCGTACAGCGTTAAAGATTGGGAAAGGATTTTGCCAAATAGACCTAAATCGGCAATCTGGACCTGCTGGCTCACTAACACGCCTAAGTGCTCAATGCCTTCACTCCGAGCTGCTGTTTCAAGAAAGGTGAACCCACAGTAAAGCGGAATCAGTGCCTCTGGGTGATCTAGGGCTTCAACCGATAACCCAGATTGCCGCAAGAATTGCTCCGTGGGCGCTCTGATTTGGTCGAGAAATTTGACCACTGGCAGAACTACGTTAGCCCGAACGAGAGGAATGGCATTCATACATTCACTACTGACCAATAAGAGGATTTGAAACTGCACCCTCAATTCAATTCATTTCACATTTCATCAATCAGTACAAAAGATTAAGGAAATTAAGAGAAATGTTTACTATTAATCTTTCTGTGACGAATTTTAACTCATTTGGCGTGAAATGAGAAGTGCCGACTTGGTAACAGAGCAAGAATCAGTAGAAGTACAGCCAGTGATACCCGCAAAGAGATTGCTGGCTAAAGATTTTAAGAAATGAAGAGAGAACTAGTTATGGCAGCCACAACCACGCTCATACTGACCGCGCAAGAACAGGCCATTATCGATGGCAAGAAGGTATTGCATGGAACGGCGACCGATCGCGTTCTTCGAATGTTTGATGCTATTCGCTCCTCTGGTCCGCCTCGCGTTGCTTTAGAACGGGCGGTTTACTTCACAGAATCGTTTAAGGCCACAGAAGGTCAGCCCCTCGTCTTACGCTGGGCCAAAGCCCTGAAACACATTGCCGAAAATATCTCCGTTGCCATCTTCGACGACGAACTGATTGTTGGGCGGCCCAACACCTGGTTTGGACGATACACTCTGGTCTATCCCGAGCTGGATGGCACGATTATCCAAGCGGGCGCCAAAGCCTTCATTGAAGCCAAAGAGGCTGGAGCTCCTGATGCCGTCACTGTCACCGACGAAGACAAGCAGATCATTGATGAGGTGCTGTTTCCTTACTGGAATGGCAAGGACTTTACCCCCAACTTCATCAAGGCTCTGCCGCCTGAAACCCGACACTTGTGCTGGGGGTCTGATCCTGAAAATGTCGGGACTAAGTTTTCGTTTGTGATCATCTCCACTTCCACCATGCGGCACTCTCAGAACTGGGTGATCGACTTTGAGAAGATGCTGAAGCGGGGCTGCAAGGGCCTGCGAGAAGAAGCCCAAGAACGATTGGCTGCGCTGGAAGACCCCCGCGATCTGGCCTTCAAGCAACCGTTCTACGAAGCGGCTATCATCACCTGCGATGCCCTGAGCCTGTTTGCCAAGCGCTACTCTGAATTAGCCACCCAGATGGCCGCCACCACCACCGATCCTCAGCGCAAGCAAGAACTGGAAGCGATCGCCGCCATCTGCGCCTGGGTGCCCGAAAACCCAGCGCGTACCTTTCGGGAAGCGATCCAGGCCCAGTGGTTTACTCAACTGTTCTCACGGTTTGAGGAGATGGTCGGCGGACAGATTAACCAGGGCCGGATGGATCAGTATTTCTATCCCTTTTACAAGCAGGACATCGAAGCAGGCCGACTAACACCGGAAGGTGCGCAGGAACTGTTCCAGTGCCTCTGGTTAAACATCATGCAGAGCATCGAGTCCCAAATGTCACCCTCCGCTGCTAAGGGACGTGAGGGCTTTTCCCATCACGAGACGGTCACGATCGGTGGCCAGACTCCCGAAGGTCTCGACGCGACGAATGAGCTTTCTTACGTAATCCTGGAATCAACCCGACCGCTCAAATGCAGTTACCCGGAGTTGGGAGTCCGAATCCACGCCAACACCCCCGATCGCTTCCTGCATGCCGTGGTTGAGACCATCAAGGATGGCAAAGGCTCGCCCAAGCTGATCAACGACGAGTTTATGGTGCCGTGGTACCTGAGCAACGGGATCGAGATGCGGGAAGCTCTGGATTACGCGATGTCGGGCTGCTCAGAGTCGCGCCTGCCCAACCGCGAAACCCACAAGACCGGCAATGGCGGCATCAACTACGGCGCGGTCATGGAGATGACGCTGCGGGATGGCCGGATGAAGATCTACCAGGACGAGCAGTTTGGTCTAAAGACGGGCGACCCCAGAACCTTTAAGACCTACGACGACGTGTGGAATGCCTTCAAGCTGCAGCTTGAGAACGTCGTCAAGCACATCATGATCCAAAACTATATCGCGACCTCCCAGAAGCCCAAGTACATCGCGGCGCCGCTGGCCTCCACGCTACATAACCTGTGCATGGAGCACGGTCGCGACCTCCACTCCCACGCCGATTACATTCCAGGGGCACTGGATGCATCCTGTATCGACGGATTGGGCGGATTCGCCACCTGCATCGACTCCCTGGCGGCCATCAAGCACCTGATCTATGACACCAAGCGGTTGACATGGGATCAGCTACTCAACGCCCTGGAGAAAAACTGGAAGGCGAGGAGGCGATTCGCCAGATGTGTCTGAATGCGCCGAAGTACGGCAATGGCATCGAGTGGGTAGATGCGATCGGCTACCAGATCCAGCGCACGATCATGGAGTATTCTCATAACCATCCCAGGCCACACGGTCAGAGCGCTAATATGCGCATCATTCCAATCACCTTCCACAACCCCTGCGGCAAGGTGACGATGGCTACGCCAAATGGACGACCGGCTGGCGAATTTCTATCCGACGGAATTGTGCCCTCCCACGGCTGCGACACCAAAGGGCCAACGGTGACGCTGGACTCGATCGCCCGGGCCACCTGCCAGATCTACAAAGAGCACCGGGAAGACCTGCTCAACATGAAAATGTCACCTGCCAACGTGGCCGGCGAAGAAGGGACGCGGCGGCTGATGCAGATCATCCGCGTCTGGAGCGGCCAGAAACATGCGCACATTCAGTTCAATATCCTCAATCGAGAATCCCTGCTAGACGCACAGAAGCACCCTGAGAAGTACCGGGATCTGGTGGTACGGGTGGCAGGCTACTGTGCCTACTTTGTAGATCTGTCGCCGGCGCAACAGGCGGAGATTATCGCCAGAACTGAGGAACAGATGGGCTGAATCGAGAAGGCTTTACCGGGGCAGTTTAGACCCGCCCTGGTCAAAGAGGTGAACCCCTAGATTTCAATTACAAAGGAGAACATTATGACAAAGAAAACTGTGTTGAAAGGTCGCACCAAGGCCAAGGGAAGAGCAGAAGGTGAGGCTCTGGTTAGCGAGATGCCACTGAGTTGGGCACCGTGTTCCATTCTGAACGATGGAACGATCAAGATGGTCGGTAACCCCGTGAGTGGTCAAAACGTGAAGGACAAGATCGTGATCTACCCGACGGTGACTGGCTCCACCTCCGGTGCCTTTGGGCTGGTGTTCAAGGTGAAGGGGTCGCATAACGGTCCCGCTGGCATCATCTGCCAGGCCGTTCATTCCCTGGATGTCTCTGGTGCGATCGCAAGCAGTATCCCCGCTGTGGATGGTCTGGATGCCGACCCGATAAAAGCCATCAAGACCGGGGACTGGGTGACGATCGAAGCAGATGAATACGGCAAGCCAGCTGTTGTTACCGTCACTCCAAAGCAGTAGTCGCTCTCAACAAAACCAAGACGACCACTATTACTTCGTTATTACTCCGCTATTACTCCACAGAGGAAGATGACTATGGCTATGAAGCTGACAACATATGAGCAAGAAATGCTCGACGGCGTCCACGGTGAGGCCAAGAAGATCGCTATGGAGGGGTTGATGGCCTTCGGTGAGGCGGTCGATGCCGAAGAGATGGTCAAGGTATCCTTCGTGCATTACATTGGCTGTCAAAAAGGATTGTCGAAAGATTCGCCGGAATATCAGCAGTTTGAATGGGGGCAGGGCCTGATTCTAGAAAAGTTCTGGGACCTGGGCGCCAATATCACCACTGACCCTAACCTCGAAGCCTGCGTCGATCCCTTTATTGTTCAAATGGATGCTTATGAGAAAGAAGGCATGCCCTGGAACAATAAGTATTTCAAGATGTCGAAGACTGTGTATGAAGCCGCCAAGGAAGGCTATAACCAGTTGCAGGCGACAGGCTGGCTACCAACCTACTCTTGTACCCCCCACTTCAACAGTGCCTTTCCCATCCACGGCGAGTACGCGGCTTGCTGTGAATCCAGCGCAGCCTGCTATCTGAATTCCATTCTTGGTGTCAAGACGAACCGGGAGAGTGCTGTGGCTGCCCCCTATGCGGCGATCACCGGTTGCATCCCCAAGTACGGCATGCTGCTGGATGAAAATCGTCGGGCGTCGGTGATCTATGAATTAGATGATGACATTAAGAACAATCTCCTTGACGATCCGGCTGACTGGGCGGCCTTAGGCGGTGCCATTGCCAAGCGAGCCAACAACCGAATTCCGGCTATCCTCAATATGCCTCCCCGCATGCGGTCTTCCGCCGCTAAAGCCCTGTTGGCGTGTGCTTCCCCCGGCATGAATGACCCCCTGCTGCATCTGATTGGCATCACCCCCGGCTCAGCCACGCTAGAGGATGCCTTTGGGGGTGAGGTGCCCGCAGGTGTGGAGCGAATCCACCTTTCTCTTGCGGATGTAAAGGCGATGTATGCGGAACTGCGTACAGCCAAGACCGACAAGGTAGACATCGTTCACTTTGGTTGTCCTCTCTTGATCTACGAAGAAGTGCATCAGATCGCTCAGGCGCTTAAAGGGAAAAAGGTGAACAAAGACGTCATGCTCTGGGTGCAGACCGATACCCCAAGTTACTACATGGCTCAGCATTATGGGGATGCCCAGATCATCGAAGAAGCTGGCGGCAAGATCTATCACCAGACCTGCTGGGGCATGAATGCACTGAGCGTCGATTGGGGCAGTGATTTTACCGTCGCCACGAATAGCTTTAAGCAGTTCAAGATCTTTGGCGGCCTGGGGCACAAGGTGATCTTCGGCAGCTTGGATGAACTCATCAACGCGGCTGTAACCGGTGTGTATGACTCTACTCGGTGGGATGAACCGCTTGAGAACCTCGCCCAGTCCTACAATCCCAGCATCGAAGACATTGAAGAGTTTAAAGGAACTGTTGATGTTTTCTAAGTGAAGGAAGGATGAGAAATCCCCTGCGGGTCACGTAGGGGATCCTGGCTTCGTAAGGGACAACCGCATCTCGCTCTGCCCGGTCAGCGTCTTGCCATCGGCCTGTCCTACAAACAAAAAGCCCCGATGGTGCTCGGCATTTGCACCCGCAACGTTGGTCCTGCCCTTGCGACGTTGATGGGGGTGGCCGACGCGCCCCAGGGTGCAATCACCATGTGCATCCTCGCCATCTTCTTAGGAGCCATTCTCTCTGGGTTCGCTGCCGCTGCCATCCTCAAACGGTACTGTGCGCCGTCAAACGAGGTGCTGCAAGGAATATAGCAGTTCCAATGAGATGCAGTACGGTACCCCCCTGACCGAGTTAGCAATGCAGCTCTTGCTAGCTATCGCGCGCGCTCGAACTGCTGTAACGGTTCTAAACTGGCGATCGCTCTATACCAATTTAAGTTCGACCCGCTACTGATTGAGCTCTCTCTGCTAACTACATCCCCCTTAATCAGGGGGACTGAGGGGATCAGTGCAAGGGCTGTGTTGCAAGGTTTATTTAATTTGGTGTCAGACAATCGCGAGCGATAAGCACGCCCCCATCAGAGAAACACCCTACTTCCACTTCACCCTCAAAAGTGAAGTGTGATGATAACACCGATGTTCCGCAGTATTTAAAGGGGACACTATGTCGATGTATCCCAAAGATATGTTTTTTACATCTGAATCGGTGACGGAAGGACATCCCGATAAGTTTTGCGATCAGATTTCAGATGCCGTTTTAGATGAATGTTTGAAAGTTGATCCAGACTCCCATGTTGCCTGCGAAACTTTTGTAACGATGGGGCTGATCATCGTTGGCGGAGAGGTCACGACTAACGCCCTGTTTGATGTGGCGAAGGTGGTGCGCGATGTGGGTAACGAAATCGGCTACAGCGCACCGATGTATGGCTTCGATATCAACACTGCTGCCATTCTGCGAACCATTCACGCCCAATCTCCCGATATTAACGTTGGGGTGGCACAGGCAGATGGAGAAATTGGGGCTGGTGATCAGGGCTTGATGTTTGGTTATGCCTGTAACCAGACAGAAGAACTCATGCCGTTGCCAATCATGCTGGCGCATAAGCTAGCGATGAAACTGACAGAGGTGCGAAAGACCCGGCGGTTGCCCTATTTGGGACCAGATGGCAAAACCCAGGTAACAGTGGAATATCGCGATGGAAAGCCGGTGCGGGTTGACTACGTGGTGATTGCCTCGCAACACACCTCCGATGTGGTGACACCGGATGGGAAGTACATGACCGAGGCCGCGAAAAAGGACATCATCGACACTGTGGTGATGCCCGTGATGGGAGATTTGGTCGATCAACAAACCAAAATTACGGTGAATGGAACGGGTAAGTTTTTGGTGGGTGGCCCGCAGGCAGACACTGGGCTGACGGGGCGCAAAATTATTGTGGATACCTACGGTGGTTGGGCGGTGCATGGAGGCGGTGCGTTTAGCGGCAAAGACGCTACTAAGGTCGATCGCTCGGCTGGATACATGGCTCGCTACGTGGCAAAGAATATCGTGGCTGCCGGATTGGCGAATGAGTGTCTGGTACAGCTCGGCTACTGCATTGGGTTGGTCGATCCAGTGTCGGTGATGGTGAATACCTACGACACCGGAACGCTGTCTGACAGTGCATTGTCGGCGCTGGTGCGGCAGGTGTTTCCGCTCTCGCCCAGGGGCATCATCGACCATTTGCAGTTGAAACAACCGATATACCGGAAAACAGCCGCCTATGGTCACTTTGGTCGCCCAGAGTTTGCCTGGGAACGACTGGATGCGACTGATGAATTGCTGGCAAAGGCGAAGTAGGGGTAAACACAATGATTTCTACCCCCAACTTCGAGAATTCCAGACCATCTGCTCTGAGCCAATCGCCTGCTATTGAAACCGCACTGGATGTTGCCTTGCTGGTGATGGAAAACGGCGGTTCCACCTTTCGAACCAACCAAACCTTTCAGGCGATGCTGGGCGAGTTGCACCAGGAGGGGGTAAATGCCCAGTGGCAGTTGAACTCTGTCACGGTGTTTATCCAGCGCGACAGCCAGATGGCCACGCTGATGCGCCCGATTCGGGCAGGGGGGGTAAATCTATCTCGCGCCTCGGCGGCCTGGGCGCTGGCCCGACAGGTGAGGACGGGTGACATTGTCCCCGCTGATATTCCCGCTGAGATCCAGCGAATTAAAGCTCTGCCATTGCCTTACAGACCCAGTGTGATGGTGGCGATCGCGGCCATTACCGCCGCCAGTTTTGCGCAAATGATTGGGGGCGATGGGGGCAGTTTTGTGCTGGCCGCAGTGGCTGGGGCCTTGGGGCAGTTTGTGCGGCTCAACCTGCAAGCTCGCCACTTCACCTCAGCCACGGTGACGTTGCTCTCTGCGCTGCTCTCTGCCCTGGTTGGCAGCCTGGGGTTGCGGGTCGGGTTGAGTCAGGTGGTGCCTGCCACCTTGATGGGCTCAGTCGGCTACATGATGCCGGGGCTGGTTCTGGCGAATGGCTTTGCCGATCTGCTGTCCCAGCGTCACCTGTCTGTTGGCCTAGAGCGCATCGCCAACGCTGCGTTTGTCTTTTTGCTGCTCACCCTTGGCATTGCGATCGCCGATGCCCTTGTTCCCTAGCTCTGGAGAAACCTGAATGGATTGGTTCCCGATGCTGATCAATGCCTGCTGGGGCGGTCTCTTTGCCGCCGGGTTGGGGGTGATGCTGACCACACCATCCCAGGGGCTGCTGCCCTGTTTTGCCTGTGGCATGGTCGGGCGACTGGTGCGCAACCTGCTGATCGCCGGAGGGCTTTCGCAGGCTGCGTCGGTGGCGATGGGGGCGATCGCCTGTGTGCTGGTCGCGACCCTGTTTAGTCGGCGGTTCCATCTCACACCGCTGGCGATGGTGACGGGGGTGCTACCCCTGGGCGCGGCGGTGCCCCTGTTTCGGTCGATTCATGGAATTTTGACCCTGCATCGGCTCCAGGGCGAGGCACTCAGCGAAGCCGTTGTGCAGTTAATTGCCAACCTGAGCAACGTCTTTACGACCACCCTGGCGATCGTGCTGGGCATCTGGCTGGGTCTGTTGATCTTGAAGGTTCTAGGCCGCAAAGACTTACTGCTGCGATCGTCGCCCTGAGCAAAAAACATATTCACAGAGCCATGAAAGGAGGCTACATCGTGCAATCACTGACCCATCATGTGGCGGTTCGAGATCAGCCGAGCTACCCGGCGTATGTAGCCAATCGGCTGTCTGCGGTGAAGTGGCGCAACTGGAGAGCGCACTTCATTTGGCAGGAAAGCATGTATGACCCGCCGCTAAAACTGCCGTTGCTCAAGCTGATCAACCTCCTCACAGATCTCCAGGAGGAGCGCGATGTATTGGCCAAACACTCCTGGGTTTTGGAGCCGATGGTGAAGATTATCGGTGCGCTTGAGGCCAGTTTCCAGAAGTACCCACCCATCAAGGTCGGCACGCCCGCCCCCTACACACCGCCGCAAGACTGAACGGAGGGAGACAACATGATTACTCTGTCATCTCTCTTCAACGCTATCTGCTTGAGCTGTAAATTTTGAGGTTAACTATGTCCCAAGGCAATCACATCCAACGGCAGATTCTGCCCATCCCTGACCAGACCCACTTCGGCATCACCACCTACGATGCCAAAAACCCCGACACCAAATATCCTCCCATTCGCGACCTGCGGCCCCCTGCCGATGCACCTAATGTGCTGATTGTGTTGATTGACGATGCGGGTTTTGGCTCATCCAGCGCCTTTGGTGGTCCCTGCCACACCCCCACCTTTGAGAAACTGGCAAGCCAGGGGTTGAAGTACACCCGCTTCCATACGACGGCCCTCTGTTCGCCCACTCGCCAAGCCTTGCTAACCGGGCGCAACCACCACTCCGTGGGCATGGGCAACATCACCGAAACTGCCACTGCCGCGCCGGGACAAAGCTCGGTGCGATCCAATGCCAAAGCGCCCCTAGCCTTGACTCTGAAGCTGAATGGCTACTCGACGGCGCAGTTTGGTAAGTGCCATGAGGTGCCGGTGTGGCAAACCTCACCGATGGGGCCGTTTGATGCGTGGCCGACAGGCGGCGGTGGGTTTGAGTACTTCTATGGCTTTATCGGTGGGGAAAATAACCAGTGGGATCCGGCCCTGTATGAGGGCACAACGCCAATTGAACCGCCAGCCACCCCCGAAGAAGGCTACCACCTGACGGAAGATTTAGCTGAGAAGGCGATCGCCTGGGTAAGCCAGCAAAAAGCCCTGATGCCGGATAAGCCCTTCTTTATGTACTTTGCCCCAGGGGCTACCCATGCACCTCACCACGTGCCGAAGGAATGGGCTGATAAATATAAAGGCCAGTTTGCCCACGGTTGGGATCGCCAACGAGAAATTACCTTTGCCAAGCAGAAAGAGATGGGCGTGATTGGCCCCGATGCCGAACTCACCCCCCGCCATGCCGAAATTCCCGCTTGGGACGACATGGATCCTCGTCTGAAGCCTGTGCTGGAGCGGGAGATGGAGGTCTACGCCGGGTTCATGGAGCATACCGACTACCAGGTCGGGCGGCTGATCGACGCCCTGGAAGATCTGGAAATTCTCGATGACACGCTGATCTATGTGATCGTCGGCGACAATGGCGCATCCGCCGAAGGCACCCTCCAGGGCGCATTCAACGAAATGGCCAACTTCAACGGCATGGCGTCCCTAGAAACGCCGGAATTCTTGCTGTCGAAGATCGATGACTTTGGCGGCCCCGATTCCTACAACCACTTTGCGGTGGGCTGGGCCTGGGCGATGGACACCCCCTACCAATGGACGAAGCAGGTCGCGTCTCACTGGGGCGGCACCCGCAACGGCACCATCATTCGCTATCCCAAAGCAATTCAAGAGAAAGGCGGCATCCGGCACCAGTTCAGCCATGTGATTGATGTGGCTCCCACGGTGCTAGAAGTTGCTGGCATTCCTGAACCGACAATGGTGAATGGCGTGCTGCAAAGCCCCTACGAAGGCACCAGCATGGCCTACAGCTTCAACGACGCCAAAGCCCCCGAACAGCACGAAATTCAGTACTTCGAGATGTTTGGCAACCGGGGCATCTACTACAAAGGCTGGAGCGCCATCACCAAGCACCGCACCCCGTGGATCATGGTGGGTCAGCAGATGCCCGCCTTTGACGACGATGTGTGGGAACTGTATGACGGCAGCAAAGACTGGACGCAGTTCCACAACCTGGCGGCGGAAATGCCCGACAAGCTTCATGAACTGCAGCGCCTATTTTTGATTGAAGCGGTGAAGTATAACGTGGTGCCGCTGGACGATCGCCAAACTGAGCGCATTGACCCTGCTACTGCGGGCCGCCCCTCTCTAATTCGGGGTGACTCGCAAATTTTCTTTGCGGGTATGGGTCGCCTGTCGGAAAACAGCGTCATCAATATCAAAAACAAGTCGTTCTCGATCACGGCTGAAATTGAAACGAAGGACAAACCTGCTAACGGGGTGATCATCGCCCAGGGGGGCAAGTTTGGCGGCTGGAGCGTCCACACCAAAGACGGCAAGCTCAAGTTTACCTACAACGTGCTGGGCATCCGTGAGTTTCCGGTCGAGGCGACAGACCCCATTCCCCAGGGCAAGCATCAGGTGCGGATGGAGTTTGCCTATGATGGCGGCGGCTTGGGCAAGGGCGGCAACGTCACCCTCTACTACGACGGGCAACCCGTGGGCAACGGGCGGGTCGAAGCCACCCATCCGATGATTTTCTCGGCGGATGAAACCACCGACATCGGCTATGAATCAGGCACCTCAGTTAGCCCCGACTACACCGCCCACAGCAGCAAGTTCACAGGCAAAATCCACTGGGTGCAGCTCGATGTGGGTAAGGATGACCACGACCATCTGATCTCCCCAGAGGAACGGCTGCGGGTAGCGATGGCGCGGCAGTAGAGGCTCTCTAAGCACCTTCCAGCTAGCGAGGTGCACGGCGTGAGCCAGCCCGAATCTCTGCTGGCTCCCCCTGAGCTGAATGCAAACTGTGCTCAGACTTTGGCAACCACCCCTATGGAAACCACCCCTATGGAAACTAACCCTATGGAAACCAACCCTTACATGGGTGCGCCCGTAACGCTGACCCAAGCACCAAACGGAGCGATCGCCAACCAGAAGTTGCTCGATCGCATCGGTGACTTTAGCTGGCTGGAGCCGACGATCGAAAATCCCGTCGAAGGGGTCTGGGTGTTTGGGGGGTATGCGCTTGCCCCCATGAGCATCATCGAAGCAGAAGATGGCCTGATCGCGTTTGACACTGGTGATACCAAGCACGACGGCCAGCGCATGTTTGAGGCCATCCGCACAGTAAGCCAGAAACCGATCAAGGTGATCATCTATGGTCACTCGCATCCGGTGGCGGGGGCGGGGGTGCTGGCCGAGGGCAACCCGGACGTGATGGTGATCGGCCACCCCAATTTGAACGAAGTGGTTGAGCAGAATATGGGAGCCGGGGGGGCACCCGCGTTCTTTCCAGAAGTGGGGCCTTATCTGACGGCACGCGCGGTGACGCAGTTTAACGCCTACATGCCAAGGGAAGGCCCGGATGCCTATGTGGTGCCCACTAACTTGACCGCGATCGATTTCGCGTTTCTGCCGGTCAATCGGCCTGTGCAGGACGGCGAGGAGATGACGATTCTGGGCATCAAGATGCAGTTTTTCACCCGCTATGGGTCAGACGACAAGGTGCATACCACCGTTTGGCTCCCCGATCGCAAGATTGTCTTCACGACACTGCTCTGGAACGCGCCGCCGCAGCTCTACACGTTGCGGGGGGATGTGTTCCGTGACCCCAGGGAGTGGATCGCCGGGTTGAGATTCACGCGCGACCTGAATCCAGAAGTGCTGATCTCTTCGGCGTCTAAGCCTGTTGTCGGAGCTCAAAAGGTGCGAGACACGCTGGAGCAATACCTGGACGGGGTGAGCTTTGTCCTCGATCAATCCCTGCGGGGCATCCTGGGTGGGATGGGGCCGGATGAGCTGCGTCACTTCGTTCAGTTTCCCCCGTATTTGGATGAAGCGCCGCCGAATTTGCAGTCCTACGGGGAGATTTCCACCTATCCTCCGGCAATCTACTACCAGACGGTGGGGTGGTATGACAACGATGCCGCCAATCTCAAGCCGCTAGCGCCCGCCGACGAAGCCCGCCGACTGGTGCCGCTGATGGGTGGCCGCGAGAAAGTGCTGGAGGCCGCCCAAGCCGCTTTGGATAAAAAGGAATATGCCTGGGCCGCCAAACTTGCCAACCAGCTTTACCTGATCGACAACCAGGATCAGGATGCCCGCCAGCTTAAAGCTAATGCCTTGCGCCAGATGGCCTATGTCTCAACGGGGGCCAACGATCGCGCCCACCTCCTGTCGCAGGCCCTTGCCCTGGAAGGAAAGACGACGATCGCGCGGCTCATCCCACCGCCACTGGAGTCCATCCAGGCAAACCCGGCAAAATTCATTGACTACTTCCGGGTTCGGATTGACCCGATCAAAAGCGACACGACCAACCAGGTGATTTGCTTTGAATTTCCTGACGGCACCAAAGCGGGTCTGCATATTCGCCGCGCCGTGGCTGAGTTCATTCCAGAGCCTGACCGCTACCAATACAAGCCCGACCTGACCCTGGCGATGACAGGCGAGACCTGGGCCAAACTCTATCTCAGTCTGGCCACGCCAGAAGACCTGATCCAGAGCGGAGCGGTCACGGTCACAGGCGATGCCGCCGAAGCCGCTCGCTTGATCAACCTGTTTGACCGTTACCGACCCGAAAAAGCGGTGGTGATTCCACCCGCGTGCCTGGAGCACGCCCACTGATTCCCGCCTATGTTGCGCCAGATGCCAGGAGGTGCCGAGGCGGCTGATAAATAGTTCATTACCAAACACCAAGGAGAGTCCTATGGAGTTGCAAGGTAAAACCGCGATCGTCACCGGCTCGGCTCGCGGCGTTGGCGAAGGCATCGCGGTCGCGATGGCCAAAGCGGGAGCCACGGTAGTGATCAACTCGCGCAAAGAGCAGGATTGCCTGAAGACAGTCGAGAAAATTCAGGCGATGGGGGGAACGGCGATCGCCATTGCGGCAGACGTGGCCCAGGAAGATCAGGTGATGGCTCTGGTGGCCGAAACGCTCAAGCAGCTAGGTCGGGTGGATATTCTCGTCAACAATGCGGGCATTGAGAGTGCGCCCACGCTGCTGAAGGATATCAGCGCAGACACCTGGGATCGGGTGATGGCGGTCAACGCCAAGGGGGTTTTCTTGTGCTGTAAGGCCGTGATTCCCCCCATGATGGCCCAGGGCAAGGGCAAAATCATCAACATTTCGTCGGTGGCCGGGGTGCGCATGACCTTCTTTGGGGGTGCGAACTACACCGCCTCTAAATATGCCGTCATGGGCCTGACCAACCACCTGGCCTGGGAACTGGCCGATAGCCGCATTAACGTCAATGCGATCGCCCCTGGAGCCGTTCTTACTCCACTCGCTGAGCAGAGCACCACCCCTGAATACCGCGAGATGACTACCCAACGCCTGATTCCCCTGGGGCGCTGGTGCACCAGTGACGACATTGGCCATGCGGCGGTGTTTCTGGCGAGCGATCGGGCTGACATGATCACCGGCCAGATCCTCGCAGTCGATGGTGGCATCCTCACCGGGTTTGGCGAAGACCTGCGCCCGGTGATTCGCCAGCGCATGGCCGACATGCAGGCTAAGCACTCCTAGCCGATTGCACGCCAACCCTATGCCTTAGACAACACGCATCGGAGGATGCAAAACAATGACTACACCGATCAAACGGATTGCGATCAATGTGGGAGCGGGTTACGTTCCCGGACTCAACACAGTGATTAGCGGGGCTGTACTCGCCGCCAACGAACTGGGCTGGGAGGTGGTCGGCATCCGCGACGGGTTTGAAGGACTCTTGTTTCGCGATCGCTACCCGGATCGTGGCCTGGTGTCCCTCACCCCGCAACTGACCGCTACCCTCGATCCAGCCGGGGTGCTGTTAGGGACTGCCGTGCGTAACGACCCGTTCCATGTCCGCACCATCAACGCCGATAGTTTAGTCGAAGAGGTGGATCAGTCTGAGGCTTTGTTAGAAACTCTGCGCCAGGAAGGGATTGATGCCGTCGTGTCTGTGGTAGGCAGTCGGGGGCTGACCATTCTCTACAAGCTGCACCGCAAGGGGCTGAAGACGGTCTGCATTCCGCGATCGACAGAAAACGACATGGCTGCTACCGCTCTCTCCTTTGGCTTCAACAGCACCCTGAGCGATACCGTCGCCATGCTCGATCGCGCTAAACAGGCGGCTCAGGCAGCCCATCAAATTGCCGTGGTCGAGGTGTTGGGTACCCATGCTGGCTGGTTGGCCTTGCAAGCTGGGATGGCCGTCTGTGCCGATGCCGTCCTGATTCCCGAAATTCCCTACGACCTGCCCAAGGTGGTGGCTAAGCTCCAGGTCAAAGCGAAGGCGGGTGGCACCTACGGCCTAGTGGTGGTAGCCGAGGGTGCCGTCTCTGCGGAGCCAGATACCCCAGAAGAAACAGCGATCTCAGCCCTCAAAGCGGCCCTCTCGCCTCTAGCCAACGACTACGAAGGGGCGCATGTGATCCAGCGATCGGGCTATGCCGCCGAAACCGTAGCGCTGCAACTGCAGCGGCTCACCGACCACGAAACCTATCCCCTGGTGGTGGGTCCCTGGGTCAAGGGCGGTGTGCCGACAGCGGTGGATCGCCAACTGGGGCTAGGCTACGGCGCGGCCGCAGTACGGGCCTTGAATACAGGCCAAACCGGAGTCATGGTGGCTTTTCAACCGCCCGACCTGACCCTGGTGCCCCTGGCTCAGGCTATCAACAAGGTACGCACCGTGCCTGCAAATAGTGAATTTATCCAGATTGCGCGATCGCTCGGCATCTGCTTAGGAGGCTAGGGAGAAACCACCATGACAACATCAAAACAGCCTACCGGCTTGATTCTCAACATTCAGCATTTCTGCACCCATGATGGCCCCGGCATTCGCACCACCGTCTTTCTCAAGGGTTGTTCGTTGCGCTGCAAGTGGTGCAGCAATCCCGAAAGCATCTCGCTCAAGCCAGAGCTGGCCTACAAGCGCAGCCAGTGCATTGGGGCCAAAGCCTGTGGCCTCTGCCTCAAGGAACCCTGCGTCGAAAGGGCTTTTTACGTCGTCGAGGGAGAGGACGATCGCGTTCATGTCAACTGGGATTTAGCGACTGACTGCGGCAAAGAGTGCGCCGACGTGTGCCCTACCGGAGCCTTGTATATGTTCGGTCAAGAGATGACCGTCGATGAGGTGCTGGCCGAAGTCGAACAGGACAGTGCCTTTTACCGCGAATCGGGCGGCGGCATTACCCTCAGCGGCGGCGAGTGCCAACTGCAAGCCGACTTCTGCGGCGCACTGCTGGCTGAGGCTCATCGGCGTGGCATTCACACGGCGATCGAAACGGCTTTCAACGTGCCCTGGGCCAATGTAGAGAAGGTGCTGCCCCATGTCGATCTGGTGCTGCACGACCACAAGCTGACCGACTCAGATTGGCATAAAAAATGGACCGGCGTAGACAATCGCCAAATTATGGCAAACTTCAAACGCGCCTACGAGACGTTTCCCAACACCCAGTTCATCGCCCGCACCCCGATCATTCCCGGTGTGAATGACTATGAGGCGCACATTCGCTCGACGCTGGCGTTAATTCGTCAATACCCCAATGTGATCGACTATGAACTGTTGCCCTACCACCGCTATGGCGAAAGTAAGTACGAATTTCTAGGCAAAGTCTATGAACTAAAAGACTTCACCTCGCCGACAGCTGAATCACTCCAGCGATTGCAGGCCATTATCGACGAAGCTTTCGGTCGCTCAGGCCAACCTGCCGAGGGGTAAACCCAAAGTGATAGTCAGCGTCATTTTGGTGTAAAACGCAAGAGCGCTCACTTCGACTCAACCCTAAAGAGAAAGCTCATCTCGTTGGGCGATCGCGCAATTTGATTCCGGGTTTCGGTGCCTATTGGGTTCCTTATACGACTGTGCCAAACAAAGCACCCACAGCCGCTGTCAACCCCATCGCGATCGCTCCCCAAAAGACGACTCGAACCGCCGATCTCATCACAGGCGCACCACCAACACGAGCTGCCACAACACCCAGCACCGTCAGAAAAATCAGAGAACTCCCAAACACCACAGGCATCAATCTCGCCTCTGGCGCGACCAGTACCGTGAGCAACGGCAGAGCTGCCCCAACAGCAAACGCGCCTGCCGAGGCAAAGGCGGCTTGAATCGGTCGAGCCGTCAGGCTCTCAGAGATGCCCAGTTCATCCCGGGCGTGTGCTCCTAACGCGTCATGAACCATCAATTGTTCAGCGACTTGTTGCGCTAGCATCAGATCGAGTCCACGCTCCACGTAGATTAAAGCCAGTTCTTTCTGCTCAGCAGGTTCGTCGATCGCGAGTTCTTTCCGTTCACGCGAGAGATCGGCTTTCTCGGTGTCAGATTGGGAACTGACTGAGACATACTCCCCGGCTGCCATTGACATTGCCCCGGCCACTAAACCAGCCACTCCAGCCACTAAGACTCCGCTGCGAGTTGTGTGCGATGCTGCCACTCCAACAATGAGGCTTGCGGTTGAGACAATGCCATCGTTTGCACCCAACACTGCGGCACGTAGCCAGCCGATGCGACCCGTGCGATGTCGTTCTCTATGGCTTCTGGGCATAGTCTTTCTCTCTTTATTTTGCCTCATCAACCATCTGAATCGTCGTTTCCTCTACCTCTTTGGCAACTTGGGTTAATGCTGCATCCTTTGATAGCCCTGCCAGCATTTGCCCTGGCTTAATCAGCCCGATCTTCGTTGTACCTTTTTCTGTAAATACAGAGATCCGACAGGGCAACGCCATATTCAGACGCATATCGGTTGCTAAAACTTTCGCCGCCTGCCCTGGATTGCAGACTTCAAAAATCTTGCACTCCTCATCAAATGCAATGCCTTTACTGCGCAGGGTACTTCCGAGATCGTGAATATGCAGTACCCCAAAGCCATGATGTATCACTGCGGCTTCCAGGTCTGTCGATGCTTGATTAAATGATTTTTGAGTTTCAATAACGTAATACATGAGAATATCCTAACTTGGTCATGGCTGACTGCTAACACCATCCGTCATTCGTCCACACATCTCACTGGGATGGATGCGGTAGAGCGCCATCACCTCCGCTCGCCCCCAGGCATCAACCCACGTTCGATTAATCGCAGGTGAAAGGGTTGGATTTTGCCGTTTGACCAACTGCATCACGCGATCGATATCTGGCTGGTCAGTCATGTGTTCGGCTCTACCCATCACCGTAACGCTGCGCCAATGCTTTAGATCATTTACTTCTTCCACTTGCAAACAGACTTCTGGGTTTGCATCCATATATTGCGTCTTCATCCCAACGGTAGTGAAGATGTAGATATCTGGATCGTCGAAGTAATAGTGCATCGGTACAACATACGGATGTCCATCCAGGGCACAACCCAAATGCCCAATTCCAACTTTATGCAAGAGGTCGTGGATCTCTTGCGTATTCATTTCATCGATGTCTAACATAGTCATTCTCCAGAATTCAGACGGCGATCGCCCATGTCTAGCAACAGACATAGGGCGAGCAATCAGGTCAACTCCGTCGTAATTGCAGCCTACCGGACTAAACCCAAGTTCAGCAGTTCTTGAGGCGATGCCAATAGGTCAATGCCCACAAAGAAAATCTTGCCTTCGGGATTGAGCAAAAAACGCCATGCCACATTAATGGCAACCTTGTCCCCAAACCAGGGCGTTTGCACTTTCCCGGTTACTTTAATCTGGGTGAAGTCTTCTTCGGCTGGCTCCGTCACCCCTTGTTCGGGGAGTAGCTTGAGTCCGTAGCATTCGTCGCGCATATACTTGAGGATGTTTTCCTGACCCACGATCGGTTCCTGAAACGGAGGTTTCAGCGCACCCGTTTCGGCAAATAAAGCCACAGCCGCCTGGAAGTCAAAGGCGTTCATGTTGTCTATGTAACTGAGGACTGTCTTATTGTTGATGTCCTGAATTTTGACATTGGTGCGAGCCGCGATCTCTTGAGAAGGGCTTACAGGTTCCTGGACTTTGGCCGTACCACCCGCCGAGGAATAACCCATATTGACGACAATCTCCTGGAAGACGGTAAGCTGCTGCCCTCCTTCTAGTTGGCGGATGGCTTGAAGCAACTCAGTTGCCTTGGGAGCCAATTTGTAGCCTTTAGGAATGGGAGCTACAATTCCCTGTTTCATCCACTCGCTTAACTGATACCAGAAGCCCAACTTAACATTGGTGCCAAACGACGAATAGGCGCGGCAGATCGGTGTATCTGTGTGGTTGACCAGATCACACATTACTGAGATCTTGCACCAGTTTCAACAAGGGGTTGCCAAAGAAGGAAAAATCTGAAAGAAAGGGCGTAATCAAAATTTAACTGAACGGTTATGGAAACCATTGTTCAACACGCCCAAGGATTAGTGTATAGCCTGCTTTG
>DVDV01000402.1 GCA_015296075.1 Leptolyngbyaceae cyanobacterium M33_DOE_097
AAACATTTGTACTGTAGCCAGAGTGTCTAAAGACTTGTGCACTCAATGTTATAAACGGCAGAATGCGGGTTTCAGCCATTCATAAACGTTAAAACCGGACGTTTTTATGAGAATCATTCTCATATCGAGAATTGCTGAGCACTGCCCCTTCCTGTGCGCGATCGCCGATCGATTGGTACAATTTCAGGGCGGCCTCAAACGCAACGATCGCCTCTTTTACACGACCTGCATCCAATAATTGCTGCCCCTGTTTCGAAAGGCGATCGGCTTCGGCTTTACGGGTATCGAGCGTCTGGGCGACAGCAGGCGGTGCGGCGTGGGGAGGCAGGCAACAGGTAACAGGCAACAGGCAACAGGAGAGGGGCAGGAGGACAGTTAAGCGCACCTTGCGTTTGCTTAATTTGATCTGTTGGGGGGCAGGTTTCATGGGTTCTAGGGTTTGGGTTGCAGGGGTGGGGATGCGGGGGCTTGCCGCTGACGTTCAATTGCTTCAATTTGTTTGAGGCGATCGCTCCAGTCTTTTAACGATTGGGCTTCCACACTGGCGAGAGAATCGAGCAGTTCCAGCATGGGGGATGAGTTTGGGGAATTGGGTGCTTTCAAAGCTTCTGCCAAAGCGTCGTACCACAACCCAGATTCGGCGTAGAGATCAATCCGTTGCTGTGGAGTCTGAGTTGCAGCGAGTTGAGTTTGCAACCTAGCGATCGGTTTGACCACCTCAATGTCTGCTGTTGCAACCACACTACTCAAGGAGTTACTCGGACTACAAAACAACTCCACCTGCCAGCGATACACCTGTCCGGCGGCAAGCTCTGGTTGGTTTTGGGGTAGGGAAAACTGCATAATTCCTAGCTGGCTTTGCATCTCGGTTTTGTAGAGGGGTTGACCTGTGCGAGTAAACAGCCGGAATTGCAGCGGATGGGGTGTGCGATCGGGCACAAACCAGACGAAGGTTGGACGCGAAGAACTTGTCTGTCCGACATGGCTAAACGGCACCAGGGGAGCTAATCCCACCGATGCATTCGAGTCGCAGCCCCCACGAGTGGTATTGGTTCCCGTTGCTATCGGTGCCGAAGGCTCTGGTGGCGGCTTGTATTTTGCCAGCGCTACAGGCGCAATGTCAATCGAGAGTGTGAGGACTAAACTAGCGATCAGTCCATACCGTTGGCAACGCTTTGATAAGTGAGGCATGGCGTCAATCCCCTTACGGATTTCTTTTACGATAGGCAGCCATTGACGAAAGCAACAGGGAATTATCTGTAAATCTCATTTGCGGGAAAGTGCAATTATCAATTGTCAACGTTGCCAGAACCAACTTCGAGTCGCTGACCAGGTTAACTCGCAGACGGTTCCTTTTGGTTGGTTGGGATAGCGCCGAAACGTTCCGCCTAGCTGCTTTGCCAGATTCTTAGCCAACTGCGTGCCCAACCCCCTGGTTGACGGCAGAGTTGGCTCCAGCGGCTCACCCATCCCGTTATCGCTGACCCGAATCACTTGCTGCTGGTCTTCCTGGGTGCAAATCACCGTTAGTTTCGTCGCTCCCACGGCATATTTGCCCACGTTGCACAATGCCTCCTCTAGAAAGCGGCAGAGTCCGCGCTTGTGTTCTAGCCGCAGATGGCGAGTATTCAGCGGGTCAAACTGAACAATTTTGACTTTGAGCGCTTGCAGGTGCGGCAAATCTCGCTCCAGGGTGTTGCAATATACCGTATAGAGCAAGTCGTGCAGCGGCGCTTGGAGTGCCAGGTCGATCGCGCTGTGCATCTGTAAATGTGCTTCGTCCGCGATCGCCTCTCGTTGAACAGACGCATAAATCGTCCGCAGTTCCTGGCTCAGGCGTTGCAAATCGGGTAAGACTGGCGATAGGTTTTTCTCTGTTTGAGCCTTTCTCAACGTGCTAACCAGAGTTTGCAGCGGACCACTATGAATGGCGTTGAAGGTTTGTTCGATCACAAATTGACGCTCCTCTAAACGCAGCCGCAATTCTTGCTCATGGCGGTAAAACAGTGCTGCCGTCAACCCAATCCCATTTAGAACGAGTCCCAGCAATGCCGGGACGATTGGCACCCACCAGCCGAGCAAAATCAATCCGTACCCGATGCCCATCAAGCTAGCAACGGCAACCCCTAGCCCCAGCAAAATTTTCCAGGGGGACTGCAAAAAACGTCCTAAGCTAATGCCCAATAACCCCCAGGCGACAATCCACCCGTATTCCCAACCTTCGTGCCAAACTCGCAGCAACGGACGCTGATCCAGCATCGCACTGAGAATTTGACTAATGGCGTGGGCTTGCATTTCGACGCCATACACCTGTCCCGGATTGATGCCTGCGATCGCGCCCGAACTGGCCAGATCTTTCGCGCTGAACGACATTACCCCAATGAGTACAATGCGTCCTCGCAGCCAAGCGGGATCCACCTGTCCCGTTTGAATCTGGGTAAGCGACAGGACTCGAAACGGCGTTGCCCCACTGCGAACATTGAGCAAAATCTGGTTGCCACCACTATCTGCTCTGACATAGCCGCCAGAGTTGGGCTGCACTCTGGTCAGCTCGGTACTGCCAAAGCGCATAGCCTCGACATCGCGAATCCCATTTTCTAACTCGATCCCCTGCTTTGCCAGATAGCGTTCCGCCACTTGCAACGTGAACGAAAACCGATACTCCTGCTGAGGATTGTGAGCACCCAGTAAGCTGCGTCGTTGATAGCCATCCGCATCCAAAACACTATCCGCGAAGCCAACTTGCTCTGACGGTAGAGCCGGAGGCGGCGCGACGGTATAGCCACTGCGATCGGGGAAGGCAACCTCGACTCCAATCACATTCTGAGTGGTGCGAAAGAGCGATGCTAGCGTCGCGTGACCCGGTTCAACCGGAATATCGCGCACAATATCCAGCCCGATCGCGGCAGGTTGGTAAGTCTGCAACCGCTGGAGTAAAGCGGCAATATCGCGATCGGAAATCGGATAGGTTCGGGTTCGTTGAATATCGGCTTCCGTAATGCCTACAATTACAATACGTTCATCTAGTGGCTCCGGTGGACGCAACCGCAGAAATTTGTCAAACGTCACCAGTTCCAAAAACTGAAGCGAACCTGTTAAACGAGCGATAATCACACCAACCAGCACAACGAGCCCTGGTAGCGCTCCCCGTCGCCAAACTGCGATTTCTTTTTTGATAGCACTAAATGCTCCCATAGCGAATCCTACGGTTAATTCAAGCGGTTCATCAAGATCCAAACCTGTCAATCCAGAAGTCCAGCCTCCCGTGCCCGCACTTCTGTTTGAATCCGTAGATTCTTGTCCTCGTCAGGATACACCTCTAACACATCCCGGATCTTGCTCCAGTAATACTGCACTGTGCGTTCAGAGACGTTCATTCGCTTGGCGATCGCAGTGTCCTGTAAGCTTTCCTGAAAAGCAAATTGCAGCACCTGCATCCAGGCAGGTTTGAGTTGTAAACCATTGCGAATTTCTTTCGGCGTATAAGTCCGCTCTCGCAATGCCCAATCTACCATTGTCAGCAGATCCTTTACGGGTTGGCTCTTATCCACGACCGTGAAGCCGCCCATGTGGTTGTCGATCGTCGATTTGAGCCAAATCAATGTTCGGGTGTGAGCGCTTTGCACTACCAGATTTAGCTTAGGATGAAGTTCCATCAGCGTTTTGAGCAATTGCAGTCCAGAGTTAGCCTGAGCTGTTTCGCCGATGGTGTCTGGCATTACCAGATCCAATATCACCAGATCGGGGTCAGTCTGTTCCGTCTGCTTCAGTGCTTCCTCAGCCGTCTGAGCCGTTAGAATGTCCACCTCTGGATACGCCTGCTTTAAGATGCTGAGGGTGCCATCTAGAACTAATGCGTGATCATCCACGACTAAAAAAGTTTGTTTCTGTGGTTGAGGGATTTGAGACATGGCAACTCGTTACAGAAAGAATTGACTAGCTTAACTAGCTATCTTCTTACAATAGAAGCATTGTCTGGATTAAACACTATGCCTTTTGGCTAACCTCGATCGTGGATATCAGCAACCAGCACTGCGGCAAAGCGCAAACGCATTCCGTTGCTTTAAGCGGTCATTAAAGATTACTTCAATAAACTTCATCGCCTTCGTACATCGAGTAGGATAACAACCTTGTCGTGGTCGAAGAAGGTGCTACGCTCTTGCCCGATCCTTTTTACCGTGCGATCGCATTCTTTGAGAAGTGGATTAAAGGATGCTTTCTGATTGCGTGAGGGTTAGGAGAAGAGAAAGAACATGAGTGGGATAAGGGGGGATCGCTTTGATAGAGGCCGAGATTGTGGGGGCAGCGGATGTTGGGGTGGGTTGAGTTCCAGTGCCATCCTAGAGATTGTTGAGGGTGAGGCAAACGGGACAGGTAGGGATCCCGGTTCTGACAGCAATTCTCAGTATGAGAATAATTCTCACAAAAATATTCATTTTGAACAGCTATCAATGGCTGGAATACCCATTCTGCCGTTCATAAAATTGAGCGCACAAGCCTTTAGAGGCTCTGACTTCAGTACAAATGTTTC
>DVDV01000125.1 GCA_015296075.1 Leptolyngbyaceae cyanobacterium M33_DOE_097
AAACATTTGTACTGAAGTCAGAGCCTCTAAAGGCTTGTGCGCTCAATTTTATGAACGGCAGAATGGGTATTCCAGCCATTGATAGCTGTTCAAAATGAATATTTTTGTGAGAATTATTCTCATACTGAGAATTGCTGTGAAAACCACGCTGGAGAACGCTTTACCAGTCAGGAAGTTAATCTTTCTTAAGATAGAACGGAGCAATCGAGCGATCGCGTCGTTTGTTTCGCCCCCATACAAAGAAGGGGCAAATTCAAACTGAGAAATTCCCTTAAAGTTGCCCCAAGTTGGCTCCATAGCCAATCGTAGTAATTAATGAAGCCTCACAAAGCGTCGTTCTATCGCCCAGCCGGTTTCATGACCGCCTCCAAAATTGCCATCACATCAGTGCGGCTCAGCTTTTCTTTACCGTGAGCTAGAGCATCCAATGTGCCATGCGCCAACACCAGGGGAATCCGGCAAAAATCGAGGGCTGGGCCACTCGGCAACTTATCAGTGTAGGCATCAGCCAGGGCCAAATTGCGACGTGCGTAGGCATCCATATCCGCCATTTGCCAACCATCCGGGAAGAAACTGACCCCCCGTTGCTGGTCTTCAACATGGTTCCGCAAAATGTTAACGGACTGTAACCCACGCCCAAACCCGATCGCCTCCGTTCGATTGGTTTCAGTACCATCAAACCAGGCCCACAGATCTGACAGCAACAGCCCGACTGCCCCAGCCACACTAAAGGTATACCGATCCAGGTCAGACTCAGTCTGCACTGCCCAGTTGCGCTCAGCCCAGTAAGCCATGCGGTCAGCCATTGCGGCGGTTGCATCCCAGATGCGAGGGGCGATTGAACCAGGTGCTAATAAAGCCCACTCGCGAACCCGCAAACTAACCTCTGGGAGAACTTGCTGCCAGGGCTGAAAGTCTTCAA
This sequence comes from Leptolyngbyaceae cyanobacterium M33_DOE_097, assembly GCA_015296075.1. GTDB lineage: Bacteria > Cyanobacteriota > Cyanobacteriia > Leptolyngbyales > Leptolyngbyaceae > DSRU01. The sequence continues at coordinate 923 of DVDV01000125.1, forward strand.
CAAAAGCCGATGCATCAAACCCATCCCGTCCAGTTTGCAACGTTTGACTAATGGCTCGGAGTAGGTGAGCCTTTGCTTGATTGTCTAAAATTGCATGATCTTCGACTTCATCGATCGCCCGCATGCAGAGATAGCCAGATGCCACCGCTTCTTGTAAGCCAGAAGGTAGCTGACTAATCGGAATATAGAAGGTTCGACTTGTTTCCTTCAAAACCGTCAAGGCGTCTTTTTTAAGTTCCATATCTCACTCCTCAACACACACCGTTTCTGTGAAGACTTTAGCCTGAAGTTGAACTAGATGTGTGCATAGTTTGCAGATTCACCGATCTCTTAGTGTGTTACGTCTTACACATATCGATAAAATCCTCCCTGGTAAATCTTCACTCCCGATTTTTCTCTAGCGCCAAAGGCTTGTAACAAATGGCTGCACTGAACTGTTTCAACCTTCTGAGAGCAATTTCGCGCGGCTTTAAAAATTGTGAGCAATTGGTGAGAATTATCTGGCAACAATTTTTCTCAATCTAGCCAAATTTTTTGATTATGGTAGTTTCGGCCTCTAAAGGAAGAAGGACTTTGCTTCTGATACAATTTGTTACTGAATTGAAAGGGAACTCCTTCCAATTCAGTCAATCGCCTTACTTTGCTTCAGGGGTAAAGTTAAGCGCAACACCATTCATGCAGTAACGCAACCCGGTAGGAGCAGGGCCATCCTTAAACACATGCCCCAAATGACCACCGCAACGGCTGCAATGAACTTCTACCCGTGTCATGAACAAAGAGCGATCAACCGAAGTTGCGATCGCCCCTTCGATGGGTTGATAAAAGCTGGGCCAACCCGTACCACTGTTAAATTTCGTCTGAGAAGCAAATAACGGTTGACCGCAACCCGCACATTCGTAGGTACCATCACTGTAGTTTTTGTCTAGTGGGCTAGTGCCTGCTCGTTCGGTGCCATGTTGACGCAACACCCGAAATTGTTCTGGTGTTAGAGTCTGCCGCCACTCTTGCTCGCTCTTATTGACCTCAAACGTCTCATCTGATGTTTTCATACAATCCTCTGGCTTCAAACGATATGGAGTAGAGATGCAACTAACATTGAAAGAACGTACTGTTAATCGCTTCCTTCTACCTATATTCCATTGTGTCACGCTCCATTAGAGGTGTAAAAATTATGCTTGCCTGAAATGCCAGAGCGTATCACTTCATCAGGTGGCATTTAGCTCAGTTCTGCTAAAACAATGTCAGCCAAGAAAAAGCCACTCAATCCAATTTGGCAATAGCTGATCCACACAACCTTAAAGCGCCTATTACCAGCCCACCTCAAATTGACAAAAATCAACTACATCGATCAACATTAGCTTTCCAACCGATTAGTCAATTATTTCCGCCGATAAAAACCGCCCTTAAAATATCCAGTTATCTACTTAGTTGCTCAACCAAGATTGTTGGATGAACCGAGCTTATCAACTAGAAGAAAAAATTGGTAATTTATAACACTCATTCAAATTCTTAAGGCAATTAAGCTGTAAAAGAGATCGATGAGCTGCTGTTAAATCGGATTGATTTTCAATGTCAATTTGAGCTTTAAGTGAGTACGTTTCACATTCAATTAGATGCGATCAGTTGCAATCAGAAACCAGTAAAAGACTGATTGAGTCCTTAAAAAGGAATATCAATTAGGATGTGCCTTTAAAGTCTGGGAGAAGGGCTGTGGCTTTGGGGAAGCCCCCTTAAATTCTCGCGCTTTAGCGCCGTTGCGCTAGAGAAAAAGTTGAAATCTCATAGTCAAGGGGCGATCGCAGATGAAGGACTGAACCTAATAACAGACAAAATCGTTACATACCCTTACATTTACGTGGCATCCCTGAGTTGCCCTGCATTCGAAGAACTGCTTTCAACTAACGGAAAGTTAGCAATTTTACTAAGCAGACTTAATCAGTACTGCTATCTGAGTGAAGTTTCAATAAAGAGGTTGTTTCTTTCAAGCGTTTTCTCGGAAGACTCACCTAGATTATTTAATAGACAACAAAACTTAAAATTAGTTAATAATGTCCTGGTTGCAGTCAATTTAGCTTTTGAGTGTTCTTATCTTCAACTCGATCTAAGGCACCAATCTCAGAGTGGGGTAGTTACGCGAGTAATCTGGTTATCACGTACCAAGGTAGACCATTCTCCATCGTCTTATCCTTTAAGGCTCCTATCAGACACCGAGGTATGGTTCTACGGTTCACCTGGCTCCCAAAGAAGTACAAGTTGCCAATCCCAGCCCGTTGATGACTCCACCAAATGGCTCTGATTGTGATGTTTCTAACCTGCGTCTATGAAGTTATCAAGCCGCCTACGAGTGTGATTGAGTTTTGAGCGATCGCTGCTTCAAGGGTCTTACAGTGAGGTTTTGCATGGTTTTGAGTGAACAATCTTTTGCGACAGCAAAAGTTCAAGGAACAAATTCCAGTCAACTTCAGGGTAATTTGGAAGGCAACTACTCGGTCGTGATCCTTGGAGCCGGTCCCGCTGGTCTGACCGCTGGCTATGAATTAGCCAAAGCAGGGGCGAACTCAGTCATCCTTGAGCGTGATTCTAAGGTAGGTGGCATTTCACGAACAGAAACCTACAAGGGCTATCGGTTTGACATTGGTGGGCACCGCTTCTTTACAAAAGTCGAAGCCGTCAAAACTTTTTGGTACGAGATTTTAGGCGATGAATTTATTAAAGTGCCTCGACTCTCGCGCATTTATTACCAGGGCAAGTTTTTCGACTATCCCCTCTCACTCTTAAATACGCTTAAAAACTTGGGTGTAGGGCAGAGCTTTTTGATTTTGATGAGTTACCTCAAAGCAAAATTAAAAGCCCGTATTCAGCCCGATCGCCCCCTGGAAACCTTTGAAGATTGGGTCACTGATCGGTTTGGTCAGCGTCTGTATCGGATTTTCTTCAAAACCTATACCGAGAAGGTGTGGGGCATTCCTTGCAACAAAATTCAGGCTGACTGGGCTGCTCAGCGCATTCAAGGGATGTCGTTGAAACGAGCGGTCACCAATGCCTTATTTGGCAGTCAAAACGCTAAAAGCCTGATCAAAGAATTTGACTACCCCCTGTTAGGTCCCGGCATGATGTGGGAGCGTTGCCAGGAACTGTTAGAAGAAAAAGGCTGTCCGACTCTGCTAAATACCAACGTGGTGCGGGTTGAACGCGATGGCAACCAAATTACGCGGGTCATTGCTGAGCGCAATGGCAACATGCTGAGCTTGACAGGCGACCACTATATCTCAAGCCTACCGATCACAGCGCTGGTTCGTAAGTTGCACCCTGCTCCACCTGAGTATGTCTTAAAGGCTGCCAGTGGGTTAAAGTATCGCGACTTTTTGATTGTCTCGATTGTCATCAATCAGCCGGATCTCTTCCCCGATAACTGGATCTACATTCATAGCCCTGAGTTTCAGGTTGGGCGAATCCAAAACTTTAAGAACTGGAGTCCGGCAATGGTGCCTGACCCTAGCAAGACTTGCCTGGGGATGGAATATTTCTGTAGCCAGACCGATGAACTTTGGCAAATGTCTGATGCTGAGCTGATTCAGTTGGCGACTCGCGAGATTGTTGATTTAGGGCTGGTGGCCAAGCCTGAAGATGTCGAAGATGGTTGTGTGATTCGCCAGTTTAAGGCTTATCCGGTTTATGACGGTGAGTATCGCGCTCACCTCAAAGTGTTGCAAGATTACGTCGAGTCGTTTGAGAACTTGCAGACTGTTGGGCGTAATGGCATGCACCGTTACAACAACCAGGATCATTCGATGCTGACGGCAATGTTAGCCGCTAAGAATATTCTGGGCGAGTCCCACGATTTGTGGAACGTCAACACCGAACGTTCCTACCATGAGGAGTTCACCAAAGAAGAGTGGCCCCAATCAAAGCTGACCGTTAAGCCAAACAAAGCTTTGAGAACAGCCTCTTAAAATCAATCGTGAATCAACTCACAGACCTGCATCAGGGTACACAAAGTTGCTTTGCTTCAGGTCTTTTTGTTGGTCCAAGGGACTTGCAGATAAATACTATACCAATACCGAAAATCTGGAAGGGCGAATGGCCATATAGCCTTTGGCATAGCTACGCTAACGCCCCTACTGCACCACTGGGATATTATTTCAACACACTCCCCTAATGCCTCTTGACTTGGACTTTAGACTCAATGCAATTTTCCACTATGTGTAAGGACGACCAGGTGTAAGGGCGAACACTCTATGCAAGGGCGAACAGCCGATCACCCTCTTAAATGTGATGTATTTTTTGAATTGTGAAAGTTAGGCTTAACTCGCTTGCTCAGCAGGAGTCAAAGCGGCTGCTTTTGCAGGTTGAAGAATGCGCTCAATGAATTTGCGAATGAGTTGATTGGCAATGGGGGTGTCTTGCATATCTCGCAACATTTCAGCCAGCAAATTGCTGTCGTCAAGATAGCGATCGCAGTAGCGGGTCAGGCGCACCACTAAATCAGGTGTGTCTACTTCGGGGTGAAATTGAAAGGCGTAAAACGGCTTATTGGCGAGCCGAAAAGCGTGGTAAGGACATTGGGGAGTAGAGGCAAGGAGAATGGCAGATTCCGGTAGAGAGGCGGCTCGTTCTTTATGTCCGCAAACCGCCCAAAAACCGTCAGGTATATCGCGAAACAGGCGATCGCGGGTGGCAGCCTCTGTTAATTGCATCGAAAAAACACCCAACTCCATGTTGTCGCGATCGAGAATCACTTTCCCACCCAAGCCTTCTACCGCTAATTGAAAGCCAAAGCAGGAAGCAAACGTGGGTACATCTTTGCGCCAACAATATTCAATTAACTCCAAGCAGTTCTGCACAAACGGATATTTGTCAGGCTGCGTCACCGATGCATCGCTAGAACCACCCACAAATAGCGCATCGTAGTGTTCAATGCAGGTCGGCTCAAAGTGCGATCGCTCAAATACATTTAGCACCTCAAATTGCTCAGGTTGCAACCCACTAAATCGCACGAATTCGTCAAACTCTTCTTGCTGTGTCAAGGCGTCCTCTCGAATTTGCAGCAACAGGATTTTGAGATCAGCAGCTTGCGGTGACATAAAAAATAAATGAGCGTTGAAATAGCATCCATCTAAGATATAGCGTTCTGGGCATTTACGCATAAGGTTGGGGAAGACTTTTGGCCACCGTTTTACCCAACCATCGAGATCAGCCCTAACTCGCATGAAACTGAGGTCGTGTTTTCAGACAAAAACCCTGCACTACTTGAGTACAGGGCGATCGCATTGCTTAAGAGGGTAAACTTTCGTCAACCCATCGGGTTTAACAAACTAGGCTTGTTTACGCCGACGAGCCGTAATTAAACCAGCACCCGCCAGAGCTAGACCTGTGATAGTCATTGGCTCAGGTACAGCCACAGCCGGATCAAATTTCAGTGGTGAACCGTCTAAATAGCTGAAAGTTGTGGAGACTTCGGTAAACGCTGCCGCAGAGCCGCCGCTAAACAAATCAGGCAAACTGTTGCTGCTAAACGTGCCCGTCGCGTTGGTCGATGCCAGCAAGTAATTGCTGGGTGAAACGTAGTAGCTGTCAGCTGATAAGTCTGCTAAAGCCCAGGTGACAGACTCACCGGGAGCCGTAAACAAGCTAGTGAAAGCGGTGAATTCGCTGTAGTCAAGCCGACCGTTGCTGTTTGCATCTTCAGCGAAGAAAGAACCAGACAACTGAGGGTCGTTGCTGACATCTTCATCGGCGTCGATAAACGAAAAATCGAAAGTGATGTTAAATGCCTGAGCAGGAGTAGCTGATAGGGCGATCGCAACACCAAAACCAACCGTCAATAAATTCCGAAACTGAGCAAGCACAGGCTTTCCTCCTAAAAAATAGTCTGGACAATTCACCTAAGTCAGGAAGGGGGAAGCTAACTTAGGCAGGAGTTGTGTATTTAAACTCGGCAAAAATAGGGTTCAAGGGGCGCACATTGCACCCCTCAATCATCAGAACCTAGAGGAATTTGTTACCAGTGGGCTTTTTACGCTTGATTCCAATTACCGAAGGACGCGGAGGCCCGGAAACCTTGCCCTGAATGTTGCTAGGCCAGTTGCTACCACGCGGAACCGAGCGGCGTTGCGTAAACAAGGTGCCGTCTAACTTCAACATTTCGATGTCACGCGCCAAAATCGGGTTCGGCGTAAAGGGGCAGTCTTCACCAGGGTGCTGCACCGCCAGAATCAAGGTATCTTGCACAAAGGTGGGGCCGGTCATCTCGCAACGCGGCGGGCCATAGGCAAAAGGAACGACCTTACCCGCGTTGGCTCCCTTTAAGGGCACGTAAAACAACCAGTTGTTACCAAAAGTTCCAATCAGGTTGGAGACGTTCCCAATAGCCGCGTGGTCGATTGTTAAAGGTGTGCCGGCTGCGCCAGTTGCAAAACCATTGTGCGCACCTGTAGACATATCGGTAACACCCCAGATATTACCTTGAGGGTCAAACGCCAGGTTGTCTACGTTCGCGAAGCCAGCACCTTCAACAGTGCCATCTTCGCCACCCTGTAAGAAGCGATCCCACTTAAAGGTGAGGCCCGTGCTGTCTACACTATCTTCAATAATCTTGTAGAGACCACCCGACTGCTGAGTACCGTTAACTGCCGTTGTCAGTTTCGCCACCTGGAAGATCCGCGAATCAGGATAACCATCGCTACCCGGTGCCCCATCGGTGTAAGCAATGAAGACTTCACGTGGGTTACGTGGATTGACTTCTAAATCTTCAGGACGAGCCGTTGGCGTACCACCTACTAAGTTAGCCGCCAAGAAGGCATCCACCAGCACCGCACCCTGAGAGGTGTAGAACTGAGCCAGAGTCTTGTTTTGGTAGTCAGGCAGTGCAGCTGCTTCGTTTGTTGTGTCGCAGTTAAAGGAACCACCATCACGGGTTTGACCTGCAAGCCCATTCCGGCGAGGTAAGGGCAAGCGACCATTGCGCTGAGCTGAACCTAATGCCGCAATCTCAACCGAACCCAACACACTCGGAGCAATTGGGTTGGTAGCAGTCGTTAACAGCAAAGGAACCCAAGTACCTGTGCCGTTGGGGTTGTAACGGGCAACATAGAGCACCCCATCTTCAAACAAGGCACTGTTGCCACGCCCCGCAGATTTCTTATAAACGCCCTTGCTGACGTACTTCCAGGTGTGGCCACCACGGCGATCGTCACCCATGTACGCAACCAGCTTTTTGCCTTCTTCCGCACGGATGGTGATGTTTTCATGGCGGAAGCGACCCAACCAGGAGTGCTTGCGGCCTCGCCAGCTTGGATCCTTTGGATCGACTTCAACCATGTATCCGTACTTCTCACCGATCAAGCCAAAGGCTTCACCTGTTGTGCCGGTTGAGTAACCAACTTGGCTGCCGTTGGGTAGAACAGGTTCCGTCACACCGACAAAGAAGGCAGCACTACCCTGGTAGTTTTCTTCGGCAGTTAACACAGTACCCCAGGGCGTATCGCCACCTGAGCAGTTGTAAGCCGTACCAATAATTTTGTTGCCTAACCCGTCGGCGTTAACGGCCTCAAATACTTCAGTTGCGGCTGGGCCTGTCCCAATCAGGTAGTTTTGGTCACCCTTCTGGTAGCTCTTGCTGCCCCAAGAAGTGACAGATGCATAGATATCACTACGAGTCGCGTTAATCCCTAAACCGGAAAGACCATGCAGGCGACGGTTCTTGGCATCGCGGACAACCACAAAGCGACCTGCGGCGTTCTTACGAATGCGAACAACCGAGATGCCCATGTTGTACATGAACTCACCGAACAACGCATTGCCCTCAGTTGGGAAGCCAGGAACTACTAGCGGTCCGGATTCTGGAAAGTTTGCCAGATCTGCTGAGGTTTCAGGTGTGTTGAACGAAAGTGGGTAGCTGTTGTATTCGTGGTTAACCGTTAAATAACCGTCTTTATCACCAGAAATGGAAACAAAGCTGGTGTAGTCGCAGTTGTAGCCAAAGTAGTCTTCTGTGTTGGGAAAGACGCGATCGCCCCAACGCACAATCACATACCGCTCATATTCAGGTGGCACCACCACATCGTCGATGACCGCGTAAGTGGTTAGGCTGGGGTCATTGGTGGCAGGCATAATTTTGCCCTGGCCAATGCCCGTTGCCATAAAGCTCGGCGATTCTCTGTAGATGGATAACGGGTGAGGTAGACGCACAGGGGTGCATCCTAAAGAAGCGGCTTCGGCAGCACCAGCTCCGTTAAAGAGCTTGTCACCCAGTGTAGGAGCCAAAGCAGATGCGGCAGCGCTGCTCCCAAAGAAAACAAGCAGCTTTCTGCGAGTGAGCTTAGACATGGATGTTGATTCTCTATCTCTATAAGTTCGGCACAGACAGCAGGATTACGCAGCCAGGTAAATGCAGGAACAGAACCAGATTTAGGAGCAGCAAAGAGCTTCGTGATACTCGCTACACTCTCTGGAGAAACCTTCAGGGACAGGAAAAACTTCCGGATTGTCCAAAAGTTACACTGTATTCCCAAGTACAAGTACGCACGTAATCCCACGTAAGAACTTACCGTTGTGAAATTAAACCCAGTTGATAGTTGGGTTAACCTTGATATGACAAGTATTAAGCTCAGGTAATGTAAGGGTTATTACAAAAAATTTAAGAATCATCTGCTAGGTAGCCGCCTCTTACAGCCGCCAGTGTTGATAGGCTTCGCTAGCAGCTCGGTGTAATAGAGAATGACGATAGACCAAAGCCGCTAAATCGTCAGCGTAACCCCCTCCAATCACACAGGCGATCGCGACTCCATACGCCAGACACGTGTTGAAAACTTGCATTTCACGCCGATAGATGCCGCTGTCAGTCAGGGCGAGTTTACCCAGGCGATCGCCCACATGCGGGTCAACCCCTGCGTCATACAGCACCAGATCGGGTTTCACTTGAGTTAACAGATCAGGCAGATAGCGATCGAGGGTTTTCAGATAAGCATCATCTTCCATGCCAATTGGCAGGGAAACATCTAAATCGCTTTTTTGCTTGGTTCCCGGAAAGTTAACCTCACAGTGCATGGAGAAGGTGAAAACACGCGGGTCATTCTGAAAAATGAGTGCGGTGCCATCCCCTTGATGCACATCCAAATCCACAATCAACACGTTTTGCACGTGTCCTAACTGCAACAGCAGACAAGCCGCGATCGCCAGATCATTAAAAATGCAAAACCCTGACCCATAACTGGGAAAGGCGTGATGAGTCCCCCCTGCCGTATTACAGGCAAGACCGTGTTCGAGTGCCAGTTCAGCGGTCAAGATGGTGCCCCCTACGGCAGTGCAAGTGCGCTTGACCAATGCAGGAGTCCACGGCAGACCGATGCGGCGTTGCGCTTTAGGATCCAAGGTGCCTGTGCAATAAGCTTGCACATAGTCTGGAGTGTGTACCAGTTCTAGCCATTCGGTCGGCGAATATTCAGGCTGGTGAAACTGATGCAGGTCGGCTACTCCATCCGTTAGCAGGCGATCGCGCAACAGGCGAAACTTTTGCATCGGAAACCGATGCCCCTCTGGTAAGGGCACGACATAATCAGGGTGATAGACAATCGGTAGATCCATTCTGTAAAGGAGTGTAAGCGATGCAAACCTACATTTGGCAGGCTGGTAGCTCTGACCCAGCTAATCCTGAGCATTTAGCTGCTATCCGTCAGTGGTGGCAGAGTCTCGATAACAAGGAAGTCAATTGGCGACAACGCATTTTATCGGGAACCACCGAAGCTGCTAGCTTAAATTGGGACGACCAACGGTTTGATGAATCTTTTCTGTTGGTTGCGCCCCAATTACGTGGCATTACACTTTACTGGAGAAAATCCAGCCAAACCGATGAGCGCAGCACAACCCCCCACAAACTTGAGCTTGATCTTCTCCATCAATGTCTTTACATCTATCCCCGCTCTCAACCAGAAGTTGTCATACGGATTGAGTCCAAAGAGTTTGCATTTCGCTCACTTGACTTAGAAGCGACTGTGGTGGAATACGATGCAGCCCATCAGATCTTACGCTTGCGTGATAATCTACAGCAGATTGAGATCAACGCTCATCTCACTTTAGAAGTCATTAGCCAGCTCCAAGCGGCATTGGCCGATCCCTCCCAAGATGCTTGAGTCGGCTTAAACGCGATCAAATAAATCAAGTGGCAGATGACCAAAGGTTTCGTTCACATCGGTGTCATCAACAGATTGGCAAGAAACTAAAACGCCCCGATGCGGTCCACTATATTGGTCGGCGTGGCAACGCTGTTTAAGGGGATTGTACTTGAGATAAATCGCCCCCTCAATCGGTGGAAAGTCGGGTAACGCGTGTTTGTAGTTGAGTGCCCGGAGGTAACTGGTCAGCGCGATCGCCCCTTGCTGCAAGTCATCAGCACAAACCCCAAAAATCTGGTAATCCGAGTGGGCCGCGACGAGTTGCAAAGCACGTCGGGTAGCTGCGAGATCGGGTAACTGCGGGAGTTGGTTTAAGCAAACAAACTGGCGCAACAATGTGCAGGCTTGCTCTAAAGTTTCGGTGGTCTGTTCAGTCTTCATTTTCTAGTCTGTAATTCGCAAGAACATTATCGATCTTTGGGCTTGCAAAATGGCAGCGCTGTCTTCATTTCACAAAACGTTAAGCAAATTTTTGGCAAAGCTTATTGCAAATCATTTGCAAGTGAAACCGTTTGCGTGTATGTTTGAGTTAAAGCAACAGTTCCGATCATCTTCTACTAAAAAGAACTATCAACTGCTTGTTTGAGCTAGCTATATCAACTCTCAATCGTGTTTAGGGCACGTTTGACATAAGCATTCACAGCTCAATTGGTTAACAAGTTGTTCAATCGTTTTGTGTAAATTCGCTTTTTAGATCCACTGAGTCCGCACCAATGAACCCGTCAGACGCTACAATCACTAGCCAAATATTGACAATCTCTCGCAGCGATCGCTGGTTATTGTCCCGCCGCCTAGAAGAACTTCACATTCCCTGCACTTGTCACACTGATGGCACCTTTTCGGTCGAGGTTGCTACGCCTCTGCAACTGCTTCAGTTTTGGAGCGTTCTCCAACAAATGAAAGCCTCGCGATCAGACTTGTTGGATTGGTTAGAGCGGTGTTGGCAAATTCGTCAGTAATCTGTTTCCTTTAACCACTTGAGTAAGCGATTAAGATGAGCAAGAAATATAAGCAAGTTTCGTTGTTTGAGCTAGAAGGTCACATTCTTGATTTTCTCGTTGAGGATGGCTACAAAATTAAGGGCCTCCAACTCTTATCAAGCAATAGTGTTTATCAAATTAAGCTGTCTAAAGAAGCGCGAGCCTCAGCGGGAAGGGTTTTGCATCGTGGCGATCAGCTAAAAATTTGGGGTGAGCGCTCCACCAAAGAAGGGGGTGTCGAAAAGCTAAAAGCCTACAAGATCACGGTTATTGCCACAGCTCAACCAGAGCCTCCTGCTTCAACAACGCCAGCAAAACCCAACAAACCAGAAATAACGTTGTTGGTCTGCCAAAAGTCAGATTGTATGAAACGCGGTGGTAAAGCGCTTTGCCAGTCTTTACAGAAGGAATTAAGCGATCGCCAACTGACGGATCAAGTGACTGTTCGCATGACAGGCTGCATGAAGCAATGCAAAGCAGGCCCTAACCTCGTCGTAATGCCTGAAAAAACTCGTTACACACGCATCACCCCAGCCGAAGTTCCGGCTTTGCTTGAGCGTCACTTGCCGCAGCCGCTTAAAGTTAACCGTTAGCCAGCGTTTGAGCGCGGGTCGGTGGAGCCGTTGCGGAATTAAAAGGTTTCTGAGCCAGTTTGTTAATGTTTAAGGCCGTTGTCATTTAAGTGGCAACGGCTTTTAGTATTTGTAGCTCCACTGAGTAGAAATTGGAAAAGATCTAAGTAGTACTGACACCGCGCGCAATATCTAAGTATAAAAAACAACATTAAATACAGAGATTATCCGTGTTATCCGCGGTTGGCTTGAAAAATGGTAAAGCTCTTTCCGTATTTTCCGCGGAAACTCTAGCTTTCAGGTGTTTCAGTATATTTTTGCTGTACGGAGAATGCCGTAAAGACCTCATAAATGCTACCGGACTATCAAGCCCTTATTTTTACTGCGATCAAGCTTCCTGATTGAGTTTCAGCTTATTCTTCTACGCAAAAAAGGATTAAGACTCGATAAACGATTGGTAGCGGTTGCAACATTTCTATCAGGACTGGGTAAATTGGCAATAGAGATGAATGTAGCCTATAGCACATCGAAGGAGGCATGAATGGCTAAGAAGATGGCAGCAAAAGTTTTTGTCAAAACAGCAATGCTAACGGCTGGCGCACTATTGATTACGACAACGAGTGCTTATGCTAAACCCAACAAGCCTGCCAATGGTGGCGGTGGGGCTGGTGGTGGCGGTGGCTTTAGCGTAACAAACTGCGCTAATGGCTCTGTCACAGCAGGTGGGTTAGGCTTTTCTGACTGTGCAGGCACCTTTACAGGAAATGACACTGGCTCTGGTGATCCTCTATTGACCGCGCTGATGGGTGGTCTGTTTGAAGGTTACAGCAGTGCCGAAGGTACTTGGTCCTTGTATGGTAAGTCTGATGACGGCAAGGGTAACTTGATTGCCGGAAATGGCTTGACAAGTGGCACTTGGAACGTTAGCGAAGCGATCACAGGCCCCTTTGTCATGAGCTTGAAGGCTTCCAACTTCTACAGTGCTTACTTGTTTGATGAGTCATTTGGCTCTGTGACAGGTGGTACGTTTAACACCTCGGGTGTGGCTCAAAAGAGTGGGGGCGGCTCACCTGGCTTGTCTCACGGTTCTTTGTTTGTCTTTACGCCAAACACAAAGCCTTCGACAGCCGTTCCTGAGCCTTTCACCATCCTCGGTACAACAGTCGCCGCTGGGATTGGTTATAGCTTGAAGAAGCGTCATCAAGCAAAAGCCAAGTAAGTCCGTGTAAGTTCCCTGTAAGGGCCGCTCTAGTTTGTCCTTCGCTCTAGGGCGGCTATCTCAGAACAGTTCCTTGTTAAAACTCTGAAGAACTGACCTCATTTAGAGGGTTTGAGTTATTACTGCTCTACAACGTATCTATCAGAGGCGAAAGCTGAGTGTAGTTGGAGTTCCTGCGACAGCGATTGAATTCATCCTCCGTTTGCAATGGCTACCTATTCATCCTCTTTGTTGTGGATGGATTCTACTTAAACAAACCATGTTGAAAGCCAGAGAAAATCGTCCCTCTGGCTTTTGCGTTTGTGGGGATAGTCAGTGAAAGTTGCGATCGCCCAGAGTTAATCATCTGCTCTAACTGTGCAGATGTTTCTGCAACAACCCTTGAGCTTTGGGCTTAAAGAGCAGATAAAACAGTGCATCAAGATAGCGCAGCATATCTTCGCGGTTTTCTTTAGAGGTGTAATTCCAGAAACCATAGATTTTTGCTAGCGAGAGCAGTCGGGTTGTGTGGATCTTCCAGGTATAGGTGCTGTATACCCGTTCGATCGCCCGTCGCGAGATTTCTTCCCAGTAGTTGGGCATATGCTCACACTTGGTCACAAACTCTAGAATGATCGATGCCATCTCTTCGAGGTGGGTGGGATTAATTAAAAACCCATTTGACTTATCTTGAATGATTTCAAGTGGGCCACCAAAGCGCGTTGCAAAGGTTGGCAACCCTGTCACCATCGATTCTAAGATGGTCAGACCAAATGCCTCAAATAGAGCTGGTTGCACAAACACCCCTTTGCGATCGGCGATAATGCGATAAATTTCGCCTGAGTCCATCTTGGAAAGACGAACCCCTAGCCAGCGCACCTTGCCGTGCAGGTTATATTCGTTGATGATGCCGTAGAGCTTTTCAATTTCGCTCATTTCTTCGTGATCGCTGGAGTCTTCAGTGCGCAGTTTGCCAGCAATAAGGATCAGGTTGCAGTGTTTTTGCAACTCTTCACTGCGGCCATAGCACTCAGCTAGACCTGTCAAGTTTTTAATGCGGTCAAGGCGTGCCATTGAGAAAATTGGCCGCTTGTCGGGGTCGTCGAGTTTGCCGTAGACCTGCATTGGGTCGTCTAACTCAAACAGCAACTCTTCGAGGCGATCGCGTTCGCTAATGAGTCGGTCTTCTTTGCGGGTGTATGGAAAGAACACATCTTCGTTTACCCCAGGTGGCACCACATTAAACTTAGGGCTAAACAATTCCACCCCATTTGTGACGTGGTAGAGGTTAGGCATTGAGAAACACTTGTAGGACTCGTACTGTCCAGTCGTTTCAGGTGTGCCGACAATTTCTTGATAGGTGCTGCTCACAATAAAGTTTGCAGCATTCATCGCAATCAAATCAGCCGTAAATTGCAGCGAGAAATGATACTTATCCTCCAAATCTTGCCAATAGAGGTTACTAAACAGGTACTTTGACTTCTCAAGTGCATGCGCAACATTGCATTGTGTGACCTTCAACCGTCTGGATAGCAAGAAGGCGACGAGATTACCATCTGAGTAGTTGCCGATCACCAAATCGGGTTTGCCGCCAAACTCTGCTCTCAACTCTCTTTCAGCGTCGATCGCAAAGGTTTCTAGATAACCCCAGATCTCAAAGCGTGAGATCCAATTTTGGGTGTAGTTGGGGTTAAATTCGCGGAATGGGACACGCAAAATCCAGGCGTTGTCAGTGCCGTAAATTTTCTCTAGGCGCTGGTTGCAGGTCGTGCCATCGCTGTTAGGAATAAGCCGCGTCAGCACAACGATTTTGGGAGAAATGTCCAACACATCTAACCCAGCCAGATGAATGTCTTCTTTAAGCTGATTTTCAAGACTTTTCACCTGATCCAGAATGTAAACAACCTGACCACCAGTGTCGGGTCGCCCTAGTACCCCCTCTTGCCCAAACCAGCCGTGCGGTGAAATGACGGCAATCCGAAACAGCATGGGAATGCGCGAGATAAACGACTCAAGCACCTGGTGATCGGGTGAGTCAATTAGATGGTCGAGCATCTCCAACGTTTCTTTCACCCGCACAGCCCGGTTGCCCCAGCCTGGCTCGAAACCAAGATTTTGGAGGTCAAAGCGAAACGTTTCAAACGCTTCTTCATCGTGAAATTGGCTTAAAAACTGGAGGGCTTGCTTGATCCTTTCTGACAGCTGTTGCTGCGTTTGAATTCGCTCATTAATCAGCAATTGCGAGTGATTGTAATTATGCAAGCGCAAGAAGTTAAATAACGCATCTTGCCATTGGCGTGGATCTTGAAAGAGCTTACTGGACAGATAGCGATTGAGAAAATCAACCCCTTTACCAATATTTTTGGGGTCGCGAATCGAGGGCGAGTAATCGTAAAACGGCCCAAAATCAATCTCGAAGATGTCACCTTCAAGCGGGTTGTATTGATTAACAAAGCGATCGCGTAAATCAAGCAATTCTTCAGTGGAAACAGGCTGTACCGTCATGTCTTCTAACAATCGGTAAGCTTCTTGCCCTGCAATTTTGGGGCGAATGATTAGACAAAGAGTTTCGTTATCAAGAATAATTTCTTGCAGGTAATAAACCAGTTTGCTTAGACGAGAGCCTTGGAGAAACTGTTCAGATTTTTCATAGTCACGACAATAATCTGAAAATCGACTCACAATGTCATTTCGCAGCAGATAACGGTTTTCAGACAGTCGGAGAAGAGCAGCAAACTGCCGCAAATTTGTCTTCTCTTCACTGTTTAGAACCGCGTAGATCAAATCAGACATGCTCTCTTTTCTCCCAATTACCTCAGTTATTAGTTAGACCATGAAAGACAAGCTAACAAATCAACCAATTAGCCTAACAAATACAAATCGACAGATTAGCAATACAAAAAATTTCTTTTCATTTAAGAATAAATAAGAACTTCAACGGAGTCCTCTACCAAAAGTAAGTAAGGTTCACAGCAAAAATAAACTGCTAAGTTTTCCAGAAACAGTTAGCAAAGGAGTTAAAAATATAGAGTTAAAGTAAGATTTTCTACCTAAATAGCCTCTTACTTTTGCAATAAAAGCATTATTTATCTTGGGCAAATAACTATCCTTTAAACTAACGTTTTGCTGATAAAGGAACACGCTTTAAGACAGAGATTCAGAAGTATCGCGGTAGCAGAAAGTTAGAGAAACTCCTGGTCCCAAAATAATTGCATCTCCCGGAGCCAAATCTTTCGCAGCAACTTTTCTGCCATTAATCAAAATTCCATTTGTACTCGGCTTTCCGTTTGGGTTGCCATCCACAATGCGGTAGCCACAGCGCCCATCTACATTAGAAAACCGAGTCAATGTAGCATGTTGGCGTGACACAAACTGAGAATGCAGTTGAATATCGCCTTCGGGGTCACGACCTAACACATATTGGTCATTTTCAAGAATGAGTTCTCGGCGGCCCCAATCGTCTTCGATCACTAAGACGAGATATTGTAAAAGTTGTTGCTCCTTCTCAATCAAAGTCGTTTCGTAAGGAGAGTAAAAACCACTCGTCAGATCCGATTCAATAAAAGTAGGTTTTTCAAAACTGGTATCGCCTGGTGCCCGACGGGTCGCAGGCAGTTGATAGGTTAAACCAGCTCGCTCAGAAGCCAGGATGCGTGCGTGCCAGGCCACATCATCTTCGGGGTTTATCTCAAGCGCTTGTTCATAGCTCGCGATCGCCTCGTCATACCGCCGTAACTCGATCAGCGCATTTCCCCGGTTACGCCACGCCACATAATTAACAGGATTAATCTGCAAAGTTCGCTCATAACAGGCCAGTGCATCCTCTGAGCGACTTAATCCGTATAACAAAGCGTTGCCACGATTTTGCCAAACCAACTCATTATCAGGAGTCAGTTTCAGTGCCTGGTCGTAACAAACAATCGCTTCAGTGTATTTACCCAGACCGTACTGTAATGCGTTACCGCGTTCAGACCAGACTTGTCCTGAAATCTCAACCGGGGGGAACTGGTTTAAGGCATGGTCAAAGCTGGAGATTGCTTGGACGTAGTGGCCTAAGGCTTCCAGAACTAAACCCCGCTCAAACCAAGCTTCGTAAAAATCAGGATGCGTCTGCAAAACACGGTCAAAACAGGCGATCGCATCTTCGTACTTATCTTGAGACGCAGCAGCCAATCCCTGTCGGAACCAGACAAGCGCCTCACGGGTTAGGGGTAGGTGTCCTGTATCTATCATGATGGGGCAACATCATTTTAGTGATCATTAAGAGGCTTTTATAAACCAAGAATTTATACTTAGTTGTCTGGCCGGATGCGACATCCGCGTAAATCTTAGTCCTCAACGTATCGACTTTGCATGAATCCACCAGTCTCTTCACTGTTTCTTTATTTGCAAAACTGCAACCAATCCAGATAAAACTTGCGTTGCAGGGGTCGATAGCTTAAACACCCTCACTTTTGGTAGAAGAAACCAAGTCAGACAAAGACTGTTGCACACATACACACCAGCAATTCTCGATATGAGAATGATTCTCATAAAAACGTCCGGTTTTAACGTTTATGAATGGCTGAAACCCGCATTCTGCCGTTTATAACATTGAGTGCACAAGTCTTTAGACACTCTGGCTACAGTACAAATGTTTC
>DVDV01000429.1 GCA_015296075.1 Leptolyngbyaceae cyanobacterium M33_DOE_097
AAACATTTGTACTGAAGTCAGAGCCTCTAAAGGCTTGTGCGCTCAATTTTATGAACGGCAGAATGGGTATTCCAGCCATTGATAGCTGTTCAAAATGAATATTTTTGTGAGAATTATTCTCATACTGAGAATTGCTGGAATCGATTCCCAGATCACGGGTTCGTTTCAAGTCTGCTGAGCAATTCTAGAAGGGCTGATCTTCATGCTGTGGCTCACCAGAGTCTTCTCAAGCCAGCTTACCTATCCAGTTTTGCTATCTTCTATTTGTCTGAGTGCGTTTATTAATCCCGGTCTGGTCGTTTTTACCCTTCAGGATTTTAAGTTGTGCTTTCTTCTCAACTGCTTCAGTTTTATCGCCAAGCCAGCCAGCAGCAATTCACCGTCGTTGATGTTGAAACAACCGGTAGCAAACCACCGGATGCACGCGTGATTGAGGTATCTGTCTTGCAGGCCAGTTTAGAAGATGGTCTTTTAGGTCAGCAAACCTATCTAGTGAACCCCCAGGTGCCTGTACCCGCTTCGATCACAAACTTTACCGGCATTACTCAGGCGATGGTTGACCAGGCTGCATCGACCGAAGAAGTTTGGCAGACGTGTCTACCCTGGTTAAGTCAGGGGATTTTGACAGCCCACAACTTAGATTTCGATTATCGGTTCATTCAGTCAGAGTACGCGGCGCTCGATGTTGACTTTGGTCGAGAGACGAGTGACCAGCTATGTACCGTCATTTTGTCGCGGTTGATGTTGCCAGAGTTGCCTTCGCGCAGCCTGCCCAATTTGGTGCGACATTTTCAATTTGATGTCGGGCGATCGCACCGGGCTGAAGCCGATACCCTCGCGTGTTGGCTGTTGCTGAAACGGCTACTCACCGAGATTCTCAACGAGCCCGATGAAGTCTTGCTGCCTCGCTTTGCTAAGCAATGGATTTCGTTAAAGGATGCGGCTGAGATTTTGCGTTGCACAGGCAGACAGGCGCGATCGCGGCTTGCCAAAGCAGGGGTTGAGCCAAAGTTAGTGGGGCGCTATAAAACGCCAATGTATCAACGGGGTAAGGTTGAACAGTTTTACAGGCAGCAAAGACAACCCGAACAACTCTCCTGGCTTGAGTAGAGGAGCATCTCCTGCCTTGCAACTGAAGCACCACAAGACTAAGCGAAGCACCTCAGAAATGAGATGACCTACTCCTTGAGTTGCATCGCACCCAAGTAGCGCGTCAGATAGGGCGAAAACACTTCGTAAATCAAGGTAAAAGGTTGTTTGTGATGCCAGAAGAGATAATGCCTTCCCCAAAAGGGGCCAGGGATGCCAAAAGCAGCTTCTAATTCGGCAGAGTGTCCGTAGTGGATGCCCTGCACATCCCGATAAAGCTCGGTTCGCATACGAGCGAGGCTAGCCCAAACGGGAATGGAACGATTTTGCAGATAGTCATCAACGTGGCTAGCTTACCACCAGGAGGTGGCGTAGGCGAGCCGTTGACCAGATGCCGTTCGCAGCCATACTTGCCGCCGAATGCGAGGGCCGGGAACAACTTGAATCTGCTCAGGCGCATTGTCACGCTCCATCCCAATGGGAGACATATCGATCACATCGACCTCGGTTGGTTCGCCTGACAGAAGTTGCAGGTGGCGAGTTGGCGAACCATCACCGAGCAGCAGCATTTGCCAAGCAGGCGCGAGTTGGTGGTGAGGCAAACCCTGAGCGATCGCTTTTTCGTCACCCTGCCAGATTGGTTCCAGGGCGTGCCAACCTGTCTGCAGGGTCGGGTTATCGGTCGATCGGAAAACAGCTGTCAAAATTCTTCACACAACTTAACCTCTCTATTATCATAACGTGACACCGCAGCCAGCCATCGGTATCCAGAGAGAACCGCGCAAAGAATTAGAGAACTGCTTCAAAGGGCTAGGAGGTGTTGGTTAAAGTGGGGGTTAACGCCTAAAAATTCGGGTTATAGAATCCCCAGAGCCGAGAATATTTCCGGCGATCGCTCCTAATCTCCCCGTTAGTGACTCTGAGGTGACAGGTGCATCTGAAAAGGACTCAACATCAACCCCTTTTCCCTTCAGGTTTTTGTTTGTGGCTGACGCTCCTAACTTAAATCACTCCACACTGCCCTGCCTGCCGCAACAGGTGATCACATAACACGAGTGCAACCATTGCCTCCACCATTGGCACAGCCCGTGGCAACACACAGGGGTCATGCCGACCTTTTGCCGCCAGAGTCACTTCTTCACCCGCTTGTGTCACAGTGCGCTGCTCTTTACGGATCGTTGCAGTCGGCTTAAACGCCACCCGAATCAGAATATTCTCACCGTTTGAGATGCCCCCTTGCACACCTCCAGAGCGGTTTGTGCGAGTGCGAATATTGCCTGCCTCGTCGGTGTAGAACTCATCGTTATGCTCGCTCCCTTTCATCGTTGTGCCGGCAAAGCCAGAGCCAATCTCAAAGCCTTTTGTAGCTGGCAATGACATCACAGCTTTCGCCAGATCAGCCTCTAATTTATCGAAGACGGGCATTCCCAAACCTTTGGGTACTCGACGGGCAACGCATTCAACAACACCACCGAGAGAGTCTCCTTCGTCTCGCGCCTGCTCAACCAGGTCAATCATTCTCTCAGCCGCTCCCTGATCAGGACAGCGCACAATATTGCTTTCAACCTGGTCGAGGCTAACAATTTCTGGGTTAACGTCTCCTTCCAGGTCTTTGATCCGCTTAACATAGCCGATGATCTCAACCCCAGCTACCTGATGCAGAATTTTTTTGGCGATCGCCCCTGCTGCGACTCGACCGATGGTTTCACGCGCCGAAGATCGACCTCCCCCCTGCCAGTTGCGGATCCCGTATTTTGCATCGTAGGCTGCATCTGCATGCGAAGGGCGATAGGTCGTCACCATCTCGTTATAGTCGTGCGATCGCTGGTCTTTGTTGCGCACCAGAATCGCGATCGGTGTGCCAAGTGTCTTGCCTTCAAACACACCAGAGAGAATCTCACACTGGTCAGCCTCTTTGCGCGGTGTGGTAATTTTGCTTTGTCCTGGACGACGACGATCCAATTCGTACTGAATCTCGGCCTCCGAAATCTCTAGGCGAGGCGGACAGCCATCAATCACAACGCCAACACCGCCACCATGCGATTCGCCGAAGGTCGTAATCCGAAATAAGTGCCCAAAAGTATTGCCCATGCGCCGCTGCCAAAAAGAGACTGAGCCTAGATCGTAGCGGAAAAGTTGGCTGTTTAAGTAGCAAAAGCGAATTCTCCCTGCTAGCCCCGCTGCATCAGACAAGCGTTTGCGCAGCCTCAAGCCCTGAAAGGCATACATGAAAAGCGCAGCTATGCCGTCAGGCTATCGCCGCTAGGCTAGACGGACGTTTGCCCCTTCGGACGAAAAAACATCCGATTTTTATTTAATCCTTGCTTCTAAGCAAAAAAGACATCACGCCAACGACTCATCCTGCCTTCTGACTCCTGCCTTCCCCTCCCCATAAAATTCCTTGCTCTCGCAGCAATTAATGTCAGGATAGGAATAAACTCCATCATCAGCACCCTTTGGCCAGCGTAGTAGGCGTTCTTATGACGACCGATTTTCCTGATAAAGACTTGTACGAGACTGAGCTGTATCTCAGCCGCGAAACCGATACCTTATTCGAAAGTGGCGAATGGCCAAAGCCCTTTGTCTTTAATGAAGATGTGGCACGAGTATTTGACAACATGGTGAGCCGCTCAGTGCCGCTTTACCGCGAAGTGATTGCCTGCGCCGCTCAGTGGACCCGTGCTTACTACCAGCCGGATACCCGCATTGTCGATGTTGGCTGCTCGACGGGCACCTTCTTAGAGTTGCTGGGCCGTTATCTCAAACAACCTGCCACGCTAGTTGGGATTGATAACTCGCAACCCATGCTAGAGCAAGCGCGTCAAAAGCTGGCTCAAATTCCTGCGATTCACACGGTTGAGTTGGTTTGCACCAGTGCGGATCAGTTTTCGTTTACGGGCAGCAGCATTGTTGTGGTGAATTACACGTTGCAGTTTCTCCCAGTACAGCAGCGCCAGAAGGTTTTGCAGGCAATTTACGATGGGCTAGTTGAGCATGGGTTGGTGTTTGTCAGCGAAAAGGTCAAGTCGCCCCACCCGCAGTTTCAGGAGACAATTACGCAGCACTACGAAGCCTTTAAAACTCATAACGGTTACGCCAGAAACGAGATCGAACGCAAGAAAGAAGCCCTCGATAACGTTTTGGTGCCCCTAACCGAAGCAGAACAACGTCAAATTTTAATTGACTGCGGCTTTCAGCAAGTGGATACGCTGATCAAATTACACAATTTTGTTTCGATGGTCGCTTTGAAATGAGTCACCCCCTTGAGGCTGCCGCGATCGCCTATACGGCACCCGACTATCTTGCCGAAGTTCAAGACGCACAGGCGCGAGCAGAAATTGCTACCCTGCGGCGCGATCGCCAAGCCAAACTGTTTGAACCAGTGATTCAGCCTTACCGTGAAGCGGTCTTATCGGTATGCGATTTACAGAGTGACTGGTTTGATTTTTCTGGCTCAGTCGTCACAATCGGGCGATCGCAAGAGCTGACGCCAGCCCAGCACACCACACTCACGCAGGCACTCCGCACCTTTTGCCCCTGGAAAAAAGGCCCCTTTGACGTGTTTGGCACCCTGATTGATGCAGAGTGGCGCTCTGACTGGAAGTGGGAACGCATTCAACCCCACATTCAACCGCTCAAAGACCGCACAGTTGCGGATATTGGCTGCCACAACGGTTATTTTATGTTTCGCATGGTCGATCAATCGCCTGCCTGCGTGGTTGGGTTTGAACCGGTTGCCAAGCATTTTTGGAACTTTCAGCTCCTACAAAACATCACCCGGCGATCGCAACTCACTTTTGAATTGTTGGGGGTTGAGCACATGCACCTTTATCCCAATTTCTTTGACACCATTTTTTGCCTGGGGATTTTGTATCACCACCCTGACCCGATCGGCCTTTTACTCAAATTGCGGCAAGCCCTCACCCCCTCTGGCGAAATCATCATCGACTGCCAGGGCATTCCCGGTGAGATGCCCGTTGCCCTCACTCCCCGCAAACGCTACGCCAAAGCCCGTGGCATCTGGTTTCTGCCGACTCAAGCCTGTCTCGAAACCTGGCTCGCCCGTGCTGGCTTCAGCCAAATCAACACCTTTTTTGCCGAACCTCTCTCTACTCAAGAGCAACGCCGCACCGACTGGGCCGAAATTGACAGCTTGCAAGATTTCTTAGACCCTGACGACCCCTCGCGTACCATCGAAGGCTATCCTGCACCCTGGCGCTATTACGCGATCGCCCGCAAGTGACCGCTACCCCCTGCTTTGTGACGTACAACACAAAACTTCAGTGAGACTCGTCAGCATTTCGTGAGAGAAATTTCACAACTTCAATGTGGAATCAATCACCAGGCAACCAGGGTCAAACAGGCATGATGAATCATGTAAGCCTTAGAGGAAATCAGCCATGTGGTTCATCAAACGTCAAGCGCCCTCTGAAAAAACACAGCCCCAGCAAAGCAAGATCACTGCCTCCGAAAATGGGCAAACCCACCGCAGTCGCGTTGACTTCTGGTTCAACTACGCGTCCAAAAAATAACCCTCTCAGATTAGCCCCCAACACCATCAAGAAATTTCGCCATGCGCTCCACTAATCGTCAAGCCGTCATCCAAGAATTACGCCACCAACTCCGCTACACCAACTCTCCCGCAGAACGGGAAAGCCTGCGTAACCGCATCGACTTCTGGATGAACTACACTTCCAACCACTAACTCCGGCCAACTGACCCTGCCCCCTATATAGAAGGAAATACACAATGCGTTCTGCTAATCGTCAAGCTGCCATTCAAGAATTACGCCACCAACTCCGCTACGCCAGCACCCCTGAAGAACGAGAAACCCTCCGCAATCGTCTCGACTTCTGGCTCAACTACTTCCCCAGACATTAACTCTTCCCACCCCCACCCCAAGGAAAAGCTCATGGGTTCCAAAGATCGTCAGGCCTACGTGAGAGCGTTACGCCAACAGATTTGCTACGTTCAAGAATTACGCCATCAACTCCGCTACGCCAACACTCCCGAAGAACGAGAAGCGATTTGCAACCGCATCGACTTCTGGCTGAACTACGTTCCCAACAAGTAACTGATCGATCAACACCCCGCGCCAATTCTCCTCAATCAGTCAGCAAAAGCGTACCGGGCACCGTCTTTTTCACCCAGTCTGTAACCAGCAGTTGCTCAGTTTCAATCGTTTCAAGCGATTCGCCTGCAACAGAGCAAAAGACGACATCAGCTGGCAAGTCCATCATTTCTCCCGTTGGCAGCAGCAATCGCTTCGCTGTGGCGATCGCAAAGGCTTGAGTGGTGTAGAAAACAACATACTTGCCCTTTTCACTGGCAATCACTTCTGCCAGACATTGATCGCGCCATGTCTCAAACCGCTTTGATTTTAAGCGGGGGAACAGGGATGTCGTGCGGTTCGCTTTAAAGAAGGGGGCACGTGTTTCGTGGGGCCAGCTCTGCCTCAGTGCAACTGGGTTCGCCAAAATTTGTTGGCAAATCTGATCTACACTGGGCGCAGCATTGTGGCGATCGCCCAGGTGCCGTAAATCAAGCCGGACGGTGTCTAAACCTGCGGCTTTTAAGGCTTCTAACCGATCCAAAATGAACTGGTCTTTGTCTAAAAACAGAAACGTGCCATGTACCGTTTCTAATGTCCGCAAATGGCGATTGGGAGCGTCTTCAAAAGCAGCGAATGCTTTAATCACAGAAGTTTCTTCCTCGGCAGTGCCAAAGTGGGCACTCAGCAGCGATCGCGGCGAATAAAACAGCAATATTGGCCCGACACCCAAAATTTCACAAGCTATCGGAAGCACCTGGCAATACTCAATCAGCTTGTCTTCGGGCAGCTCAATCGACAAAATCAGGCGCTCTAACGCACTGCCAAAAATCGCGCACCACCCTTGCAACGCCTCAAGATTGTGGTTGCCTGTTTCCACAATCAATTGCAGGGGAATTTCTGGTGCACGGAGCGCCAACCATCCGGCAGCTCCTAAGTCACAGACGCGAATCGCGGCGAACGGTTGTAAATCCCAAGTTTTGAGGCGATCGCCAATCGTCTGCAAGACTCGCTCTGGCATCAAAATATCCCAGACCAAAACGGGTCGCAAACCTTGCTGCTGAGCTTGAACAGCCAGTATTTGAGCTGCTTCGTCAGAGAGATGACCTTCGCGCGCCAACAGACTCGGCTCGATCAAAACCTCAGTCAAATTGGGTGCCTGAATACACCGTTGCAAGTCATCAGTAGAGGTAACAAAGGTGTTAAATTGCATGAGCCATCTGAGGCGCAGGCTGCGCTAGTCGCACAATATTGAGTCTGGCAAGCGATCTCGCTTGCAAAGGCATTGCGGCTTTCGACAAACGCACCACACTATCCTGCCGCATCATGGTGCGTGGCTCGCCCAATACCGAAAACAGTTGCGTCACTTGCCACCGCACTGGCTCTCCCACAAACGGAATCACCTCAATTTCTTGCCCCGCCTCCAGGGGTTCTGCCAGACGCACCACGAGATCGTCTGCCGTACTATCCACCACAATGCCAACGTACTGATGGGTGCCAACGTTGACGTTTTCCGATTTTTGATAGATTGAATCGGAGCCTGCCGGAGTTTCGAGCGAACCCGCAAAATAGTCGCGGTGGGGCATTGACTGCAACTCTTGCGCGGCCCATGCCAGTAACTCTGGGCACCACTTGCCTGCGGCGTAGGCATCAATCAGGCGACGGTAAACTTTGCAGACGATCGCCACATAAAACGACGATTTCATGCGCCCTTCCACCTTGAGCGAGCAAATGTGCTGCTGAAAAAAGGCAGGAATTTGGTGAATGCCCCACAAATCCTGAGAGGACATAAAGGCAATCTGGTGGTCATCGGCGGCAGGGGCGATCACATCCGTCGATGGTTGTTGCGTCAGGTAGTAGGGCGATCGGCAGGACTGAATGCAGCCGCCCCGGTTGGAGTCACGTCCAGCCGTGTAGTTGGAGATGGTGCAATGCCCCGAATAAGACATGCACATCGCACCGTGGGTAAACATCTCAACCTCTAGCTGAGTCTGGGTTTGAATCTGACCTGCCTCGGCGATGCCCAACTCACGCCCGACAATCAACCGTTGAATGCCCACCTTCTGCCAGATCTGGGCAGCATACAGGTTCAGACACGATGCCTGGGTTGAGAGATGTACCGGCAGGTTGGAGCTACGCTGCACTGCTCGGATCACACCCAAATCTGAAACGATCACCGCATCAACTCCGATCGCCTCTAAAAACTGGCAGTATTCATCAAGCCCTGCAAAATCAGCATCGTGCAGAAAGGCATTGAGGGTGACGTAGACTTTTGCGTTGTGAACGTGGGCAAACGCAACGCCTTGCGCTAGCTCCGTTTGGGTGAAATTGTCGGCGCGTGCCCGCAGACCATAAGCTTGTCCCCCCAGGTACACCGCATCTGCACCGTAGGCGATCGCGACCTTGAGCCGCTCTAAGTTCTTAGCCGGAGCCAACAGTTCTGGTTTCCACATGATTGCAAACAAGGCAGGAGAATGGCCCCCTCACCTACAGCGTCTCCCGCACAATGCGCTGCAACTGGAGCATTAATAATGAATAGCAATCGAGCGATCGCCCTCCGAATTATAGCAATCGAGCGATCGCCCTCCGAATTATAGCGAATCGTCTGTAGTGTTAGGTCACGGCAAACGAGACGTCAAGCCATCTCACAAAGTCTTTACGAAGTTCACGTTTTTCACCGGAAAAGTGTCAAGAACCAGCGATACTGAAGGAGAAAGACTCGATCTGGTTGCTGATCGTTCAACCAGAGGGTATTTTAAACTGGAAACAGAATACACCTAACTAATTACAACTAATCACTGCATGGGATTAACATACCAGCGAGTCTTGCTGAAATTGAGTGGCGAAGCCCTAATGGGAGAACTTTCCTACGGAATTGATCCGGCGGTGGTGCAAAGTATTGCTCAAGAAGTTGCCGATATTGCAGCAAGTGGCGTACAAGTGGCGATCGTCGTCGGTGGCGGCAACATCTTCCGAGGCGTTAAAGGTGCTGCCCTGGGGATGGATCGGGCAACGGCTGACTACATTGGTATGATTGCCACCGTCATGAATGCGATGACTTTGCAAGATGCGCTTGAGCGGGCCGATGTGCCAACTCGCGTTCAAACGGCCATTTCAATGCAAGAAGTAGCTGAACCCTACATTCGACGTCGAGCTATGCGACATCTCGAAAAAGGCCGCGTCGTTATTTTTGGGGCTGGCTCTGGCAACCCGTTCTTTACCACGGATACCACTGCTGCCTTACGAGCCGCTGAGATCGGCGCAGACGTTTTGTTTAAGGCCACGAAGGTGGATGGCGTCTATGACTCAGACCCTGACAAAAATCCGAACGCGAAACGGTATAAGACGCTGACCTATGGGCATATTTTGACGCAAGAATTGCGAGTGATGGACAGTACTGCCATATCCTTATGTAAGGACAATAATATTCCTATCATCGTGTTCGACTTGAATGTAAAAGGAAATATCAAGCGTGCCGTGATGGGAGAGCAGATTGGAACGCTTGTGGGAGGTTCTTGTGAAGTTAGCTGACGTTGAAGAATCGATGAGCAAGTCGGTTGAGGCGACTCAACGGGCTTTTAACACCATTCGTACAGGGCGAGCAAACCCTTCATTGCTCGATAAAGTGACAGTCGAGTACTACGGTTCACCAACGCCGCTCAAGTCTCTGGCAAGCATCAGCACTCCGGATGCCAGCACGATCGCCATTCAGCCCTTTGACAAGGGCAGCCTTAACCTGGTTGAAAAAGCCATCTCAATGTCTGATTTGGGCTTAACCCCCAATAACGATGGCACTACGATTCGTCTCAACATTCCCCCACTCACGAACGATCGCCGGAAGGAGTTGGTCAAACTAGCCTCTAAGTATGCCGAAGAGGGTAAAGTCGCGATTCGCAACATTCGCCGGGATGCGGTAGACAGTGTGCGGAAACAAGAGAAGGGGGGCGAACTGTCAGAAGACCAGGCAAAAGACCTGCAAGATGACATTCAAAAGCTGACCGATAAGTACACTGCCAAAGTTGAAGAACTTTTGTCAGACAAAGAAAAAGACATCATGACCGTTTAAGCGGTACATCCTCGCTTTAAATAAAATTCCCAGGATCTTCAAGATTTCGGAGAATTTTTTGCGCGTTTGAGCGGGATGTTTTTGTCTAAAGAAGGATCCCTGGAATCCGAAAATTCCAGGGACCTTTTTCGTTTTCTTAAATGACTAATGAGAAGCCAGTTGCAGCAAAGTATCGGCAGCAGGAGTGTCGCACTCATCCTCCAGCAGTGGACAGACGAGATAGGCGACGTGTAAGGGATAGCCTTGCGCGTAAATGGCATCGACTTGCCGCAGTGCCCGTTCACGATTGTTGTAGAGTCGCAGCGATCGCCGTTGCCCATCAGGATATTGAATGCAGAGTTGCCAGGTCATGCGGCGGCCTCCTAAGTAAATCACCCATCGCTTCATGAAAGCTTTATGGCTTCATCCTAGGCGGCTAAAAGGAGTCTGCATACCGTAAAAATCAGGAAAACTGGATTACTGATAAGAATACGCACAACAGGCGAAAATTTGGCCTTGTCAAGGTTTATTAACCCTTACAAAAATTTCGCGAGAGTGTAAAAAACTTGCAAACATTGCACCCTTTATCTTTTGTCTATCAGCAAAGGTGAGTTTACTAGTCTAGGGCGGTTCTGTAATTCAACCGAGGTGGATACAAGCCCAAGGTTTCTATCCTACCTTTAGTGGTTTGAGTTTCAGGGTGTTTAGGGCTTTCAGCCTATCTTCCCCTACCGACTTGTCTACTTGCAGATGTTCACCCCAGTTAGACAAAAATTGCCAGCTCAACGATTCGTTTAAGGTGAATCGATTTAAGCAATTGTTTCATCTGCGATCGCTTGATTAGAAGCTTGACCTTTGCAGCTTAGGAGATAAACACATGTTTGATTGCATCATCGTGGGTGCAGGTCCAGCAGGCGCGAGTGCCGCCTATCACCTGGCAAAACGAGGACGCTCAGTGTTGTTGCTCGAAAAGTTTTCGCTGCCTCGCTATAAGCCGTGCAGTGGTGGAGTTTCACCTGTAGTTGCGGAATGGTTTGACTTTGATTTTTCGCCGGCAATCGCCCAAACCGTCGATCAAATTCGTTATACCTGGAAACTCGACGACCCCGTTGTTGCCAAGCTTGAAACACGGGAACCGATGTGGCTGGTGCAACGGGATGTGTTTGATCACTTTTTGGTGCAGCAAGCCCAGCAGAAAGGGGCACAACTGCAAGACAATACCGAAGTTACGGGCTTGACCTGGCAGGGTGACCACTGGCAAGTTCAAACCAATCGGGAGCCTCTCAGCGCCCGGTTTATCATCGCTGCTGATGGCGCTGAAGGCCCGATGCGAAAGCTGCTTAAGTTTAAGGCTGCGAAGCAACGGGCAGGTGCCGTAATGGAAGCCCCCATGAACGGAAATAGTGGCAGCGTTCAGTTTGAGTTTGGCATGGTCAAGAATGGCTACATCTGGAGCTTCCCCAAAGGTGAGACAAGCAGCTTAGGGATTGCGACCTTTATTGGCGGCGAACCCGCCAACGTTGCCAAGAGCCTGATCGAATATGCCAGCCAGGCAGGCGTGCAAACGAATCAACTGCCGCACACCCATCGCCTTTCCCTGTGGGATGGCAACCAACCCCTGCACACCCAAAACGCTCTGCTAGTCGGTGAGGCGGCGAGTCTCGTCGATCCCTTTACGGCAGAAGGCATTCGCCCTGGGATGGCAAGTGGGGTGGCGGCAGCTAAGGCGATCGATGAAGCTCTGGCAGGCAATACAAACGCGCTAGAAGGGTATACTCAATCGATCAATGACACCTGGGGCGCAGACTTTGCCTGGGCGCAAAAGTTGGCTGGGTTGTTTTATCGCGTTCCTGGTGTGGCCTACCGCATGGGCATCAAGCGACCCACAGCAACCCAGCGAATTGGCAAAATTCTCTGCGGCGAAGAACGCTACGCCGATGTTGCAAACTATGCGATGAAAAAACTGAGCGGTAGTTTGATTCCTGGTCGCGGTTAAAACGCTCAAGTATAGCTGTCGCCAGGTGGCCTAGGACATTGGCAGGATGAGGAGTGGGAGCGTGGAGATGTGGGAGTGTCGGGGTTGAGACTCAGTCGAAGCCTCTGAACCCTGCCCTAACTAAGATGACTATGGCTTTAAAGCCGTAAACCGCCTCTTCAATACGGAAAAGGCTGATCCAGTATTTAGGATCAGCCTTTATTTTTAAGGAGCAAATCGAACCATGAAATTCCAGAAGAGGCTGATATAGCTAGAGGATCGAACCTCTTCTGAAAAGCCTTTACTTGGTTTCAGTAAAGTCAGCGTCAATCACATCATCATCACCCGGAGGCGGAGCGCCAGCGCCAGGATCGGTTCCTGGTGCGCCATCACCTGTCGGTGCGCCACCCGCTTGCTGATAGAGATTCGTGCTAATGCTGTAGAGGGCTTGTTGTAGCTCGCTATCTAGCGTCTTGACCTTATCAAAGTCTTCTTGCGCGATCGCGTCTCTCAAGTCCTTAATCAGCCCTTCAACGCGGGTCTTGTCTGATTCAGGGATCTTGTCACCCAATTCAGCAATTTGCTTTTCTGCTTGGTAAGCGTGGGAGTCAGCATTGTTCTTCAGCTCAATCCGCTCACGCTTTTCTTTGTCAGCCGCTGCGTTGCTTTCTGCTTCACGCACCATGCGCTCAACATCATCCTTGGGCAGCGTAGATGCCCCGGTAATGCTGATCGACTGTTCTTTACCAGTGCCCTTATCCTTCGCAGTAACGTTCAGGATACCGTTGGCGTCAATGTCGAAGGTCACTTCGATTTGAGGCACGCCACGCGGTGCTGGGGGAATCCCATCTAACCGGAAGACACCGAGGCTCTTGTTGTCGTCTGCCATCTCGCGCTCACCCTGTAGAACTTTGATTTCTACATTGGTTTGCCCGTCAACAGCCGTCGAGAACACTTCAGACTTTTTGGTTGGAATGGTGGTGTTGCGTGGAATGATCTTGGTCATGACGCCACCCAGGGTTTCAACACCCAAGGAGAGGGGGCTAACGTCTAGCAACAGAATGTCTTTGACTTCACCAGCCAGAACACCCGCTTGCACAGCGGCACCGATCGCCACCACTTCATCAGGGTTCACGGTTTGGTTGGGTTCTTTGCCCATTAACCGCTTGACCAGCTCTTGAATGGCAGGAATCCGGGTAGAACCACCCACCATCACTACTTCGTCGATGCTTTCTTTGCCCAACTTGGCATCCCGCAGAGCATTCTCAACGGGAATACGACAGCGATCGATCAGGTCTGAGCAAAGCTCCTCAAACTTCGCACGGGTCAGCGTGGTGTCTAAGTGCTTAGGCCCATCTTGCGTCGCAGTGATAAAGGGCAGGTTGATTTCAGTCTGAGTCACGCTCGACAGCTCAATCTTGGCCTTTTCAGCCGCTTCGGTTAAGCGTTGCAGGGCTTGCTTGTCTTTGCGCAGGTCGATGCCTTCTTGCTTTTTAAACTCTTCGGCTAAAAAGTCAACGATCTTCTTGTCAAAGTCATCACCACCCAGGTGTGTGTCACCCGATGTGGCCAACACTTCAAACACACCGTCGCCCACTTCTAGGATGGAAACGTCAAACGTACCACCACCCAGGTCAAAGACCAGAATGGTTTCGTTGCTCTTCTTATCCAAACCATAGGCTAGCGAAGCCGCCGTGGGTTCGTTGATGATCCGCAGTACTTCTAGACCAGCGATCCGCCCAGCATCTTTAGTCGCTTGCCGCTGAGAGTCATTAAAGTAAGCTGGAACCGTAATCACAGCCTGGGTCACATCTTCACCCAGGTACTTGCTCGCATCTTCCTTCAGCTTGCGCAAGACCTCTGCCGAGATTTGCTCAGGGGCAAACTGCTCGCCCTTAGCAGAGCTATCGAGTTTAACGTTGCCACCAACGTTGAGAACTTTGTAAGAAACCTCGGTCAATTCATTGGTCACTTCATCAAATCGACGACCAATGAAACGCTTAACGGAGTAGAACGTGTTCTCAGGGTTCATCACCGCTTGGCGCTTGGCGATTTGACCGACGAGGCGATCGCCACCTTTGGTAAACGCCACAACGGAGGGCGTTGTCCGAAAACCTTCTGCGTTGGCAATGACAGTGGGTTTGCCACCCTCCATCACCGCGACACAGGAGTTTGTTGTTCCTAAGTCAATACCAACAACTTTTGCCATTTGTGCTTCGGCTCCATCTACAACTAACTAAAAGCGAATGGGGGGTAGTGGCTAGCCTGCTTTGCCTGGGCAGAGGGTCATCTTGCGATCATCCTATCTATGACAACAACCCAGTACCGCTCGGTCAGGCATAACACGCCTTTCTATCCATCTATACTGATCTCGATTGGTGCCTCTCATGAAGGGGTATTTACCGAACCACTGAGAGGCGGTTGTGAACGGGTGGGAAAATTAAGCAATCCTCAAGTCGATGCCATTGATTGTTTGCCTTTCTCACGCGCTGACGAAAGCTTCAAGGGAAGTTCACAGAAATCTTGAGGGGTTCAGGGTGCAGGTTGTGTTTGAGACCACTTCAGCACCACACCTGGCTACCCCAACCCCCAAGATACTTAACTGGCTAGAGATCCGTAGACTGAAGCAGACTAGCACTCCTCAATCTACGGGGTTGGCAAGGGATCTAGTCCCTCACCAATGCAAACTAGGTGTTCTCTGTCCAAACGTCGCCTGTGTCAGGGGCAGGGGGTGCTGAATCCGTTGAGGCAGTCTCTGCTTCAGAGTGTTGGGCGATCGCCGGAGTTGTTTCAGCTGCACTCGTCAGGTTAAGCTTCACCACTTTGGGGCGCTCTGCTTCGATGCGAGGCAAGGTTAACGTCAGAACGCCATTGCTAAAGTCAGCTTGCGCCTTATCGTTTTGCACTGCGAAAGGCAGTTTAACAACGCGGCGGAAGTTACCATAGCGAAACTCTGAACGGAAGAATTGAGCCGATTCGGTTTTGTTTTCTTGGCGGTATTCACCAGAGATTGCAACCGTGTCGCGGCTAATTTGCACATCCAGGTCTTTAGCGTCAATGCCGGGGAGCGCAACCCGAACTGTAACGTCATTCTCAGTCGTTGCCAACTCGACAGCCGGTGCCCAAGTTGCTTGGTTGGCGGCGGGAGTGGTTACAGGGGTTAACTCATCAAACAGTTGATCAAACTGACGGCGTAACACTTCAATTTCTTGCCAGGGTTGCCAGTGAATCAGTGCCATACGTACAGTCCTCCAGTGTTAGGAAAGCTTCTAGTTAAGAAACAAACAAATAAAACTAAACTTTCTTGTTTTGAGATCCTAAAACAGAGAAACACAGGCGTTTTGTGAACCCTTGTTTTCTGATCTCTCTGATGTCTCTAGTCTAGATTTGCTAAGTCTTATTCGCATTGGGAAGAACCGTATAGTCACAGTTGTAGTTCCCGATAGAGTAAAATCTAGATATACGAAATCAACGGTTCGGTTAACTCGAAAAATGAAGTTGGGTCAACCTAAAAAAAGAGGTTTCAAACTAATAGAAATGGGATGAAAACGTTCAATTAGCACAACCCTACCGGCGAACTTCGCGCGAGGCTGGTTCACAAATGCTCTAAGCTGCTAGTGGAACGAAATCCTGTCTAAAGCAGGGAAGTATAGTTGATCGGTCAGAGTAGGCAAAAGGTGGATGCCCTCTGGATGTTTTTTCCGCCTCATGAGCGTGGGTAGCCTTTTTTGGGCTATCTTTCACCTGATTTATTCTGCATCACATATTTGGTTGCCGTTTCGCCTTACAATGCTTGGCAACCCTTTTGCTGATTGCGCGATCGCTGTTTGTCGCTGACTCTACCTACTCCCTATGAGCATCGGATATCTTGCCCTCGTTTTGCACGCCCATCTGCCCTTCGTTCGGCACCCAGAGAGTGACTACGTTCTGGAAGAAGAGTGGCTTTTTGAGGCAATAACAGAAACCTACATTCCCATTATTCAGGTGTTTGAGGGGTTGAAGCGCGATGGCATCGACTTCAAAATCACGATGAGTCTGACGCCCCCCCTGGTGTCGATGCTGCTTGACCCGCTCCTGCAAGACCGATACGACAAACATCTTGCCCAGTTGCAAACGCTGGCTGAAAGAGAAGTTGAGCGTAACACTTTTAACGGGCATCTCAAGTATCTGGCTGAGTATTACGTCAACGAATTTGCTCAAGTTCGCCAGACCTGGGAGAAATATCAGGGCAACCTGGTTAAAGCATTCAAGCAATTTGCCGATAGCAACAACCTGGAGATCATTACCTGTGGGGCAACACATGGCTACCTGCCCTTGATGAAGATGTATCCCCAGGCGGTCTGGGCGCAGATTAAAGTGGCGTGCGACCACTACGAAGAAGTCTTTAACCGCCCCCCCAACGGCATTTGGTTGCCAGAGTGCGCCTATTACGATGGGCTAGAGCGGATGCTGGCAGATGTGGGTTTGCGTTATTTCTTAATTGATGGACATGGCATTCTCTACGCCCGCCCGCGTCCTCGCTTTGGCACTTATTCACCCATCTTTACCCCGACAGGTGTGGCCGCATTTGGGCGCGATCACGAGTCTTCGCAGCAGGTCTGGTCTTCTGAGGTGGGCTACCCTGGTTCTCCTGAATATCGTGAGTTTTACCGCGATTTGGGCTGGGATGCCGAATATGAATACATCAAACCCTTTGTCATGCCCAACGGTCAGCGCAAAAACGTGGGTATCAAGTATCACAAAATTACAGGCCGCGGTTTAAGTTTGGGCGAAAAGGAACTCTACGATCCTTACTGGGCGAAGCAGAAGACAGCCGAACATGCGGGCAATTTTGTGTTTAACCGTGAACGTCAGGTTGAGCATCTTTACGGCATCATGCAGCGTAAGCCGATCATTGTCTCACCCTATGATGCCGAGCTGTTTGGTCACTGGTGGTACGAAGGCCCCTGGTTTATTGACTACCTCTTCCGCAAGACCTGGTTTGACCAGAGTACCTTTGCAATGACCCACCTGGCCGATTATTTGCGTGAGCATACGACGCATCAGGTGTGTTATCCCGCTCAGTCGAGTTGGGGTTACAAAGGGTTTCACGAGTACTGGCTCAACGAAACCAATGCCTGGATCTATCCCCATCTGCACAAAGCGGCTGAGCGCATGATCGAGTTGTCGGTGCGCGAACCAGCGGATGAGCTAGAGTGGCGTGCCCTGAATCAAGCCGCACGTGAGCTACTGCTGGCTCAATCGTCTGACTGGGCCTTTATCATGCGAACGGGGACGATGGTGCCCTATGCCGTACGCCGGACTCAGTCTCACCTGATGCGTTTTCACAAAATCTATGAAGATTTACAGCAAGAAAAGGTTGACTCTGGCTGGTTAGAAAAGGTCGAAGCGATCGACAATATCTTTCCGAATGTCAACTATCGGGTTTACCGTCCGCTTTAGGCAGCTGCGCGATCGCCCGGACTTTGCTGGTGTGCAAAATTTCACTCCAAAAGGCCTATTTTCAGCTTGATCCGCTTTCAGAATCAGCTGTAGAGCGATCGCCCTTCTCGGCAGTTTGTTTTGTTCGTTCACCGAAGGGGTACCGTGCCTTAACAAAATCGGCCCCATATCAAATCCCGTGCATCAATCATTCAAGTTGCGAAGGGGCGTGTTTTGCTTCTACACTTCTCGACTGGCTGTGTTCTGTCTGCCTGAAGTTTGGACTAATTCCCAAAACACACCATATTTAGGAGGGGCAAACAGCCGTTCGCCCTTACATATACTGGAAAATTGCGTTTAGTCTAAAGTCCAAGTCTGCTAAACCCACACGTACAGATAGCAGCACTTAAACGGATCCGATATCACTACTTCTGTAGAGTGAAATGAGCCATTTTGTATTTTGGCAATCTCTTTTGCAGATGAACTGTTGTCAGGATAGAGATAAATCGATAAGGTTCAAATAACCCTTTTGCTAAAACTAATTTAGTGAAAGCTATATCATCAAACTCCCAATTGGGGGTGGGTCTGCAAACGACTATTTATGATTGAACTGCTTGCCGTATTGTCTGCCTCAGCGGCTGCCGGGATGCGGATCGCCCTGCCGTTGTTAGTGATTGGATTGCTTTACGGAGAGAGTTTCTGGTCGCAAGTGCCCATTCTCTCGCATATTTCTCCGCCTGTTTTGTTGGGCGTGTTAACCAGTTGGTCATTGGCAGAATTAGTTCTCTCTAAAGATCGGTTGGGGCGACGGCTGATTCAGTCGGTGCAAATCATCTTTAGCCCGTTTGTGGGTGCCATTATGGGCATGGCTGTCGCTCAAGCGACCGGAATTCCAAACTGGTTGATTGGGTTGTTAGCTGCGATTGGGGGGTTGCTTGCCCTGGTATTGCAATTGGTGCAGTTGGGCTGGCTGTTTCGGCTGAAGGAAGTACCTGTCTGGGCTGTCTTTGTTCAAGATACGCTCTGTATTTTGCTCGTCTTTTTTGCCCTCGACGCCCCTCGCCAGGGTGGTCTAATTGCTCTGATGTTGTTGTGGTTGGCGATTCGCAGCTCTAAAGAATGGCATCGTCGATATGTAGCGCAGGCTGAAGGGGGCGATCGCCACAATCCACGTCGTTACAAACAAGACCCCGATTAGTGTCATAAGAATTGAGAACAACCCTACCTTTTCTGGGGCGCGATCGCGGGGCAAATGCTAGCATCTGACTTGCAGATTATCCGCTTCATGCTCCCCCATGTCACCTTCCCTTCGCGTTTATCTCCTTCTGATCGTAGGCTCTCTTGTAGGCGCGGGGATTGCGACGGTTGGCAGTGATTTGGTAAGCCCTGGGTTGCTCAGAACCGCAACACGCTTAACGCTGGCTTACGATGCCGTAATTTTGCTGTTAACGCTGATTGATTGGCGACGCTTGGCACCCCATCGCTTGACCGTTGAGCGGCAAGTCTCGCATCGCTTATCGATTGGGCGAGAAAATCCGGTTGAGTTAGTCGTCAAAGCCGGAAAAGTCAGCGCGATCGCTCAAATCCGAGATGATTACCCACCTGCCTTCAAAGCTTCGCAAGACCAGCACATCTTGAGCTTGTCTGCCAATCAAACCCAGACGCTGAAGTATACGGTTTTTCCCGATCAGCGGGGAGAGTATGCCTGGGGCGATATCTACGTGCGGCAGTTAGGACAATGGGGCCTGGCCTGGCATACCTGGAAGATTCCAGCGAAGCAGCCGATTGTGGTCTATCCCGACTTAATTGGCTTACGAGAACTCTCGATTCGGCTGACGTTGCAAAACAGTGGCAACATGAAACGCTCACGATTGTTAGGCATGGGCACCGAGTTTGCTGAATTGCGCGAATATGCCACCGGAGACGACCCGCGCCTGATAGATTGGAAAGCAACCGCCCGTCGCGATCGCTTGCTCGTGCGTGTGCTTGAACCCGAACAGGAGCAAACCCTGATTATTCTGCTTGACCGGGGCCGCTTAATGACCGCTCAAGTCAAAGGGTTAAGCCGTTATGACTGGGGGTTGAACGCTGCTCTATCCTTAGCGCTAGCAGGACTCAATCGAGGCGATCGAGTCGGCATTGGGGTCTTTGATCGGCAGATGCACGCCTGGATCCCACCTGAGCGGGGGCAAAACCATCTGACTAAACTTTTAGAGCGTCTCACTCCGATTCAACCAGAGTTGCTGGAGCCTGACTATATGGGAGCTGTGACCACAGCGGCACTTCAACAAACGCGGCGGGCTTTAGTCGTGCTAATTACCGAAATCATTGATGCCACGGCTTCTGTCGAGCTGCTTTCAGCGATGGGGCGCTTGGCTCCGCGTCATTTGCCTTTTTGCG
Organism: Leptolyngbyaceae cyanobacterium M33_DOE_097; assembly: GCA_015296075.1. Taxonomy (GTDB): domain Bacteria; phylum Cyanobacteriota; class Cyanobacteriia; order Leptolyngbyales; family Leptolyngbyaceae; genus DSRU01. The sequence continues at coordinate 19,981 of DVDV01000429.1, forward strand.
TCACTCTGCGGGATCCCCAAGTCGATCAGCAAGCCCACGCAAGCACAACTGATTTGGATCAATCTTATGCGCGGGCCGTTGCACTCGATTTACTGGCACAGCGGCAATTAGCACTGGCCAAACTCAAGCAAAAAGGCGTGTTAGTGCTGGACGCTCCCGCCCCTTTCATCAGTCAACAACTGGTTGACCAATACCTGCAACTCAAAGTCAGAAATCGTTTGTAATCGGTTCCTACTAACTCATGCCGGCTTAATTAGCAATCCCGCTAGATAAAGCCCCCCTTGCTTCACCAATCAGCGTAAAGGCTGCCCAATCTCGTGGTTTTGGGTACCGTTTTAGGGTGGTTAACATTGCTTGCCGCAGTGCTTGGGCTTTATGTCCTGTTACTTCTAAATTTTGATAAAACTCGGTCATCAAAAAAGCGGTGGGTGAGTCTGGCACGGCCCAGAGAGAGACAACTACACTCGGTGCCCCAGCAGAAATGAGCGATCGCGATAGCCCAATCACACCGTCTCCTGTAATTTTGCCGCGTCCAGTATCACAGGCACTCAGCACTACGAGATCGGCCTGAAGCTGCATCTCTAAAATTTCGGTGGCGGTGAGCAAACCATCGTCATTACCAGTCGGAGTCAGAGCGATCGCACTGGCTAACCCTTGCTCATCATCAAATACCCCATGGGCCGCTAAATGAATCAGAGAAGCCTGTGGCATTTGAGTTTTGATTGCTGACTCGGTTGCCTGTCTTCCAATTAGCGCGGGTGTCTGAAACTGTTTTGACAGAGCTTCTGCCTCTGCTTCTGCACCCGGTAGCGCCGCCAGTTGGATCGGGGCTTCTCCGGCAATCAGTTTGATCGCTGGCACCATCGGATTGCCGACAATCAAAGGTTGATTCGGCTGCCCGCTCTTCTCTGCTGCTCTTTGCTGACTAGCTAGCGCCAACACTTGAATCGATGGAGCCGTCGAAATTGTGTGTCGTTCAATCAAGTAGCGGCCTTCAGCATTCTGTAAAGCTGCAAAAGGCACTAAAAATAAGGCTCCCTGAGGAATGAAAATCACTTGTTGAGTGGGGTCAGTAGGAAGCTGCTGGGCGATCGGTGCAATGAACAACTGGTGTAAGGTCTTGAGCGTAGCCGCTTGCAACGTATCAGTATTCTCAGGTGGATCTGGCTGCTTAATTCCTGAACTTCTCGCCCGCACTGCCAGGTCGTTATAGCGCGTCACACGAACGAAGTTTTCCAGGGAAGCCGTTTTAAGAATGGGCTTCAGATCGACCCAGCGAAAAGCGAGTTTCCCCTGCGGCGGAATCACCCAAATAAAGAGGTACTGATTACGAATAATCGAGTATTGAACTAACGTTGCATTCTGCTGCTGGGCAATTTGCTGCATCTTTGCCAGGTTTAGCGGTTGCACAGGGGTGCAAGTCTCAGATGCGTCTGGTGCTTGAATTTTCTTTTGAGTCAGTAATTCAACAAAGGCGCGCGCCCGACCTCGCTCAGCAATTTCTAACGCTTCACCTACTTTCTTTTGAGCGACTAAAACCCGTTGCAGGTTCGTATAGACATTGCTCTGCGCATCAAACAGCGAAACTTTTTGGTCATCCTCTAAACCGACTCGACTACACTCACGTAGCTCCATAGCTTTACGCAACAGGGGTTCTGCTTCTGCATATTGGCCTGTGTAAGCAAGAGTCATGCCTAGACTATTTAACGTATTGGCTTCATTACCATTGTTCTTAACCTCATTCCGGTAGATCTGTAACGCTTCCTCGTAATATCCTCTCGCCCTAGAGTACTGCTTTGAAATGGCATAAAAAGCCCCAAGATCAACGAGGATAGCCGCTTTACCAGGAGCATCATTTAGCTCTTGAAAAATATCTAAGCTTTGCTCGTAATAGCGGCTTGCCTTGGAAAAATTAGATAGAAACAAATAACTTCTGCCTAGCATCATCAGCGCAGTGGCTTCACTCTTGCGATCGCGCTTTTGACGAAAGATCGGTAGAACTTCTTCAAAGTAAGCGATCGCTTCAGCGTATTGTTTTGTTTTTGTGTAAACAATCCCCAAGTCGCCCAAGACCTTAGCGGTATTGAGTGGGTCATTGACCTCACGCATCAAATTGAGGGATTGCTTGAGGTAAGCAATAGCTCTATCGTTTTGCCCTAAATTTTGGTAGAGGTTTCCAAGTTCCTGAAGCGTCTGCGCTTTAGCCTTTGGCTCATTTATCTGGTGATGCAGCAATAGAGCCTGCTCATACGCGTCCGTTGCTTTCGCATATTGAGCTTTGAACCGATAAACAATACCCAAGTTTTTAAGTGCTTCAGCTTCACCATTTTGATTGCCCAAAGAGTGGTACAAAGCGATCGCTGACTCAAGATAAAAAATTGCTTTGTCATACTTTGCCAGTTGAACATAAACACGCCCTAGCGTATCTAGTGCTTTGGCTTCACCCGCCTGATCTCGAACTTCACGATAAAGTGGTATCGCTTTTTCTAAGTGGGCGATCGCTGTGGCATAGTCCATCTGATGACCATACCCAAGCCCCAGATTGAAAAGCAGTTTCGCTTCATCACTTTTAGTAGCCAAGGATTTTGGCTCTAGCTCGCGTAGAATTGGCAGAGCTTGATTTAAGTAGGCGATCGCTTGAGCGTAATTTTTCTGGCTTCCAGAGATAACGCCCATATTGAGCAGTAATTTGGCGACTCTCGACCGCTCTTTACCTGAGACATAGGCAGGCAACGTTTGCTCAATTTGCAGAGCTTGCTTGAGATAAGCAAGAGCCGTTTCAGGCTGGCTTTGCTCAACATAAGCAAGCCCAATCATTTGAAGGGTGTTGGCCTGACCCGGTAAGTTTCTTAATTCTCGGTAAATCGCTAATGCCGTTTCCCATGTTTGAATGGCAGCACTGTATTGCTTCGCTTCGTACTGCTGTTTTCCTTGCTGCAAGAGCCGCTCTGCCTTTATCTGACGAGACTCGCGTGTCTGGGCATGAGCAATTTGCTCTGAGAGGCCAGGGAACGAGATCCGCTCTATGCCAGTTGTTAGCAACACAGATGAGATCGCCAAGGTGAATAGAGAACGTTGATAGCGCATCGGATCACCGCCTGTAAGCTGAGAGGGCTGTATCCTTCAAAACCGTAACACCCCTTCTAGCAATCAGCTTTGCCGAAACCAGCCATCTTAGCGTGCGAATTTCCATTTATTCAAAAGAAAAAAGCTCCCCAATTGGAGAGCTTTTCAAAAAAACAAATCAACAAAATTTAGCTGAGCAAAGCTTTCGCTTGAGCCACAACGTTGTCAACGGTGAAGCCAAACTTCTCCATGCAAACGCCGCCTGGAGCCGACGCACCAAAGCGATCGATGCAGACTGTAGCACCTTCACCGCCCACGTACTTGCACCAGCCCATGCTGATTCCGGCTTCAACAGCGAGGCGCTTGGTCACAGCTTTAGGTAGCACAGACTCTTTGTAAGCCGCATCTTGAGCATCAAACAGCTCCCAAGAGGGCATCGAAACAACCCGTACTTTCACGCCATCAGCGGCCAGCTTCGCGGCTGCATCGACACAGAGAGGCACCTCGCTACCCGTACCAATCAGAATCAAGTCGGGTGTGCCTTCGCTATCAGATAGGACATAAGCGCCCTTCGCAACAGCATCAATCGAGCTACCCTTCAATTGGGGCAGATTTTGCCGTGAGAACGCCATCAGGGTTGGGCGGTGCTGGTTGGCCAGTTCGATCGCCACCTTATAGGCACCAGAAGTCTCATTTCCATCTGCCGGGCGGATCACGGTCAACTGAGGAATGGCACGGAGTGACGCAATTGTTTCGACCGGTTGGTGAGTCGGGCCATCTTCACCCAGGGCGATCGAGTCGTGAGTCATCACCCAAATCACACCGCATTGAGACAGGGCTGATATACGAATTGCCGCTCGCATGTAGTCTGTAAAGACCAGGAAAGTTGCACCGTAAGGAATTAAACCTGAACCATGCAGCGCCATACCATTACAGATTGCACCCATGCCATGTTCGCGCACCCCAAAGCGGAGGTTGCGACCACCATAGTTGCCCTTCTGGAAGCTGTCGGATACCTTCAAGTAAGTTAGGTTGGAGTGGGTCAGGTCAGCCGAACCCCCAATCAACTCAGGAATGACAGGTGCCAAAGCATTCAAAGTTACTTCTGAAGTTTTACGGGTGGCGATCGCCTTATCTTCTGGTGTGTAAGTTGGTAGTGCTTTCTCCCAACCTTCAGGCAGCTTGCCGCTCACCATCCGCTCAAACTCAGCCGCCTCTTCGGGATACTTTGTCTTAAACTGAGCCAGCGTCTCGTTCCACTCTGCTTCGTAGCTCGCACCCCGCTCAACCGCTTTACGGAAGTGGCCGAGGGCTTCATCGGGTACTTCAAAGGAGTCATACGTCCAGCCGAGCGCTTCACGGGTGAGTTGAATCTCGTCACCACCCAGCGGCGCACCGTGAACACCCGCAGTATTTTGCTTGTTAGGCGAACCGTAGCCAATCGTCGTTGTGACCTTAATCATGGTGGGCTTGTCGGTCACTTTCTTCGCTTCAGCGATCGCGTCAGCCAACCCTTTCAAATCGCTGTTGCCGTCTTTAACGTGCAGCACATGCCAACCATAGGCTTCAAACCGCTTGCTAACATCCTCAGTGAAGGAAACATCGGTGGAGCCATCAATCGAAATGTGGTTATCGTCATACAGAGCGATCAGCTTGCCTAAGCCGAGGTGCCCTGCCAGTGAGCAAGCTTCACCCGAAACCCCTTCCATGTTGCAGCCATCACCCAGGATGACATAGGTGTAGTGATCAACCAGAGTCAGGTCAGGCTTGTTAAACCGAGCGGCCATATGCGCTTCGGCCATCGCCAGACCCACCGCATTCGCAATGCCTTGACCGAGTGGACCTGTCGTAACCTCAACCCCTTCTGTCTCAAAGTTTTCGGGGTGACCAGGGGTTCTCGATTCCCACTGCCGGAATTGTTTGATGTCATCGAGCGTAACGCTGTCGTAGCCGGTCAGGTAAAGCAAGGCATACTGCAACATACAGCCATGCCCGGCGGACAAAACGAAGCGATCGCGGTTAAACCATTTTGGATTTTTGGGGTTAAACCGCATAAACTGATCCCACAGCACAAATGCCATTGGAGCGGCACCCATCGGCAGACCAGGATGACCAGATTTCGCTTTTTCGACAGCATCAACTGCCAAAAAGCGAATAGAATTGACGCAAAGTTCTTCTAAAGATGGGGTCGTTGCAACAGCCATGACTTCCTCTACCTACAACGGCTAGCGATTTGGGTGAACGGCATAAACAGTACAGGCAAAATTTTTAGCGTGATAGGCAACTATACCTATAAGCCTTTTTCATAGTCTATAACTTAACGTACCAGGGATCTACCCTAAAAAACGCGAAGTTGAAGAGAATCTGTACTGCTTAATACGAATTTTGGGAACGGTTGAGCCTTGCGGCAGTCCGTAAAATTTGCCCCGCCAGAATGGCTGCGCCAAACCCATTATCAATATTGACAACGCCAATGCCAGCCGCGCATGAATTGAGCATTGAAAGTAAGGCGGCTAACCCGTTAAAGCTGGCCCCATAACCAATGCTTGTCGGCACTGCAATGACTGGGCAATCGACCAACCCCCCCACCACACTGGGAAGTGCGCCTTCCATGCCAGCCACGACAATCAAAACATCGGCTTGGGCGATCGCCTGTCGATTATTCAGCAGTCGGTGAATTCCGGCAACGCCCACATCCCAAAAGCGAATCACTTCAAAGCCACATAACTCAGCCGTAACGGCGGCTTCTTCTGCGACGGGTAAATCAGCGGTGCCTGCCGACAGTAACCCAATCACTCCAGCATGTTGGGGCGATCGCGGGTAAGGTTGGCGCGTTTCATTGCGGCTTTGAACGGCACAAATTTTGGCCATCTCGTAGTAATGCACACCAGGCACAAGCTGGCGCAGGCGCTCATACACGGCTGGCTCGATCCGCGTTGCCATCACAACAGGGGTATTGGGCCGCATCGTTTCCATAATTTGAGCAATTTGTTCCGGGGTTTTTCCCGGCCCCCAAATCACCTCCGGAAAACCCGTTCGTAGCGATCGGTGGTGATCAATTCGGGCAAAGTCAGAGATCGGTTCGTAATTGAGATACTTCAGCTTTTCGAGGGCATCCTCAGGGCTAACAGATCCCTGGGCGATCGCATTCAATAACTGTTTAAGGACGTCAGGTTGAGTCACGGTCTATCGCAAATATTTCAGAAAGGGTGGTCAGAGTAGCAGAACAGTGTTTTTAACCATCGCAAGCACGCAAACAAATCAGCCTATCCAGCCTTTTCTACTCTTTTATTCTAAGTTCTTGAATATTCCACAGTCCCCAACTAGGTAAGCCAGTGTAACGCAACCCCTCTACCTTATTACGCACCGCCATCAACGCGCGATCGTTGACCAGATGAATCACAGGCAGATTTTCTTGCACCACCCGTTGAAACTCGCCATAGACCTGCTTACGTTTTTCCTCATCGAGTTCGCGGGCAGCGGCGATGTAGAGGCGATCGATGGCTTGCTCCATCGGCGTGATCTGGTAGTTTTTAATTGGCGGATGACCTGGTTGAGGCGCCAGGTTAAACGAGTGAGACGCCCCCGTGCTGACCCACAAGTTAGCGGCTTGATTGGGTTCCACGCCACCCGTAAACCCGATCATGTGAGCTTCCCAATCACGGGTAAACGAGGTTTTCTCCACCAATAGATTAAAATTGACCGGGGTAAAGTCAACCTGAATGCCAATATCCGCCAGGTCTTGCTTGATTTGTGCCCCGATCGCCACCCGCACGAGATTGTTGGAGTTAGTCAGCAGCGTAAACCGAACCCGATTACCGTCTGCATCGACTAGTTGGTTTTGGGCGTTATAGCGAAATCCGGCTTTTTGTAGTAATTCCTTAGCCTTAGTGGGATTGTACTCATAGGTTTTTAGCCCATTCTTCAAAAAATAAGGGCTTTGCACTGAGATCGGCGAATCTTGCACCACGCCCAAACCCCGAAAGATATTGGTGTTAATCCGCTCTTTGTTGATGGCGTAGGCGATCGCCTGCCGAAACTCTAACGTGTTAAACCAGCGTGACTTGATCGGGTCAACGAACGGTCTGCCGTTCTTATCCGTTGCTTTTGTCAGGTTAAAGGTCAGGTAGAGCGTACCCGACCAGGGGCCACCATCATAAATTTTGAAATTGCCCCGTTTCTCTTCGCGTTTGAGCAGCGAGACATACTCAGGCCGCAACGGACGCGCATCGCCCAAAACATCTAAATCACCGGAGCGAAACTTGATCAGTTGGGTATCTACGCTTTCAACGACCTGCCAGATGATGCGATCGACATAGGGCAACGGCTGACCCTGGTCATCTTTGCGCCAATAATTAGGGTTACGGCGAAAGACGAGGCGTTGTCCTGCAAGGTAGCTCTCCATTTTGTAGGGACCATTGACCACCACTTTTTCTGGTGGCGTATCGGTGCCCCAGGTCGAGATGAATAGAGGATTGCCATCCTTATCGACCTGCTTTAATGAAGCCTCTAAAGCATGTTTTGGCTGAATCAAAATACCATCGGGGCCTGCCGTTGCTCGCAAAAATGGGGCAAAAGGTTCCGGCAAGATAAACTCAACCGTCAAGTCATCAAGCTTGCGAACTTCGGGGAGCTGCTTTTTCTCACCAATATAGATACCGTCTCGTGCATCCGTTGGGATTTTAGGGTTAGAAACGATATCGCGGTAGGTGAAGACCACGTCATCAGCAGTCAAGGGATGCCCATCTGACCACTTCAAACCGGGACGTAGCTTGAACGTAATGCGACGGTTGTCACTCGAAAACTGCCAGGATTCCGCTAGAGCAGGTTCAATTTCACCCGTCTCGCCATTTTCGTTCGTTAGCCCCTCAGATGTCAGCAAAAAGACATTGGGGAACGTGTTTTTATTGGCGAAATTAAACGTGTTGGGATCCGTCAAAACGCTGATCGCCAGTTGCGTTCCTTGAGCGGCTGCCGTCCTAAAGTTGGAGATCTGGCAGGCACTGAGCACTAAGCAAAGCACGACCGACAGCGCCACCAACCAGCGCGATCGCCCCCATTGCCAACTCCACCGATTACGCTGTCTCGCAAACCTAATCATGCTTATGCATTATGCCTCAGCTCGTCTCCCACAAGCAGATTCACTCTAATTAGTAATCGTAGGGATTTTTAGGTGCCTCAATTGGCTTTAACGCTGCCGCTTGAATCACCAGTTTCCGCTTATCTGCTAGCATCTCGGTGATCATTTGCCCTTCGACTTCTTGCCAGCTATCAGGTTTATAGGCACTGCGGACTTGATTTTCAGGTAGTTTAACCGGAAGACTCACGGGGTATACATCTGCGGCACAGCAGGTAATCACAAACCGAGAAATCAGGAGATAGTTGTCTGGCATTTCGGGCGGATGAATCACAAACCCCTGCACTTTGGCTTTTTGCCCCGTGTAGGCATCAGGTTCTGGATAGACAGTCAGCGTGCGGATCCAATCAACAATCGATTTATCTTCAGGTTGCACCGTTGCACGAAACGCCTGGGGTCTGACCCGCGTAGCCGCTGCACCTTCACTGACCCCCCGCGCGATCGCCGTTTGGCTGGCAAAAGGTTGTGGGGTCACAGTCAAGCCAACAATCGCAGTCAGCAGCAGCAGCGTACGACTCCAACCGGGAGAAAAAAGGCTGAGATGTTGCCCGACGGGGGCCACATTGCTTCGGAGCAGAGCGATCGCGCGCCACGCCGCTAACCCCAATAAAGCAAAGCCAGCCACAATGGTGAGCCAAAAATAATTTGGGTGAATCAAGAGGTACAGCTTATCGGTCAACCAATACTTGATGAACAGACCACCCCAGGCAGCAAGGATGAGGATATCCAGCCAAAATTTCCAAGCGTTGCGTTGAGGAACCATAGAACAAGCCGCAGCGAAACGAACAGATAGAAGCGTAACCAGCAAAACCCACACTTCACCAGCGGGTCTTATTTCGTGGGAGACTCCGCCCTTAGCCTGGTTAGCTTAAGTACAAATTCACCAGTAAGGAAACGATGAATGTCAACTGAGCCGCCAGCACAAATAAGTAAAAGATGGCGCGAGGCTTAAAGATCGAAAGCATCAGACCCACACCTTTAAGGTCAATCATCGGCCCAAACACTAAAAACGCTAGCAACGAGCCAGTTGTAAATGTGGAGGCAAACGATAGCGCAAAGAAGGAATCGACGGTTGAGCAAATTGAGACAACAGCAGCCAGCAGCATCATGGCCAAAATCGAGGTGACAGGCCCTTGCCCCAGACTCAAAATTACCTCGCGCGGAGTAAAAACTTGAATGATCGCCGCGATCGCACTCCCCAAAACGAGAACCGCGCCAAGCTCGCGAAACTCCTGGATCATGTTCTCAACAAGGAGTTGCAACTTAATACTCAAGGGCTTTTTGGCAATGCTAGCACTGGCAGCACTGGCCATCTGCAAGTCTGCTATGTCCATCCGCATACCCGACTCACCCAACCAATAGGTACCCGGCTGCAATAACGAGTTAGAAGCTTCTTTCGCAGGAGCGGGCATACTCTTAGCCACGTTTGGCTGCAACAGTTCGCGCAAATCAGTTTGGGCACTAAAGACCCAACCAATAATGGTCGCGATCGCTAGAGAAGTCCCAATTCTGAGAAAGACCACTTCAGGTTGGTCACGAAAGGCCGTCCAAGTCGCCCAAAATACAATCGGGTTAATTGTCGGAGCCGCAAGTAAAAAACCAATCGCGACAGGCGTTGGCACCCCCTGAGAGAGTAAACGACGCGCAACTGGCACGTTGCCACACTCGCAAACAGGGAATAAAAAACCCACGCAACTCCCCGCGAGTGCCCCTAAAAAAGGATTTTTGGGCAACCAACGGATCAACAACTCCTCTTCTACAAAAAAGAGCAAGACGCTCGAAAACAGTACCCCCAATAACAGGAACGGCATTGCTTCCACAAGCAAACTCAAGAAGAGGGTAAACGCATTATTAAGCTGAGTTAGATTCATGAGCAGGTAAATGGCTTACAACACTGAGGTTGTTTCTGCCTCAGATGAGCGATTAGTTCCAGAATCAGTCGGAACTTCAGCAGACTTCGATGCCCCAAATGTTTTTTCTTCGACCGACCCTTCCCCCCCCATCGGTTGAGGAGTACTGTCGTTGACAGAAACCATCACACCACCTGCATTTCCAGCTCGTACGGTAATTTGCCCATTAGCTTCCCAGCTTTGCTCAGTCCCTTCTTGCAAAACCCCTTCAAAAGCTGTCTTACCATCAGCCACAACCCGCACCCATGACTGACCAACCAGCCTGATTCCAACACGAATGGACTTGTTAGACTTTGGGGTAGTATCGGGTTGCACTGCATCAGGCTTAATTGCGTCTGCTGTTGGATTGGTGACGGTCGAGTTTGGTGCCACAGGTTGAGCCGAGCCAACATTAGGGGAAGGGGGACGGCTTGCAGGCGGATTTGCCGGGGCAGGCACTGAGGCGACCCGTTTTTGATACGCTGGCTGATTAAGCAACTGTGACAACCCACTCACTGCTGCAACAACGAGTGCAATGTAAACGAGATAAAGATGTATTGGTCGAAGTTGGGGCAAGCGCGTCAGCCCAAACCTGGCACCTACCGAGGACGGGCGATCGCTACCAGAGGCAGACGACCAGTCTAACGCGATTTCTTGGGGGGCAATGCCCAGCATTTCAGCATAACGGCGCAAAAACCCCTGAATATAGACGGGTTCGGGCAACTGCTGCAAATCCCCAAATTCGAGCGCCTTCAACGTTCTAATTGGGATGTGAGTTTTAGCCGCTACGTCTTCATAGGAAATTTGCCGCTCTTGTCGAATGGTTTGAAGGTGATAGCCGATTTCTGCCAACTGCTCAGACAAACCCTGCTTAGATTGTAAGTTTCGATTATTCATCGACAATCTCCTCATGCCCCTTCGTATCTCTCTGCTGGTAGGTTAATTTTTTTAAGGAACAAATTTCAGTTGGGTGAAGTGCCCGGTAGTTGCCACGCGCTAAAGGTGGCTGCCCTGCGGATGCGAGTCGAATTGGCCCAATCGCAATACGGTGTAGCTTTAATACCGGATGCCCCAGCAACTCGGCCACTCGTCGAATTTGGCGATTTCGCCCTTCTTGAAGCGTGACCTCTAATAAAGTGCGGCGATCGCCCTCCTGTTTGATGATTTTTACTTGAGCTGGCAACGTTGGGTGCCCATCAAGCATAACTCCAACTTGCCACTGGCGAATGACAGCCCGCGAGGGAACCCCCGCAACCCAGACTCGGTACGTTTTGGGAACATGATGCCGTGGGTGGGTTAAAAGAAATGTAAGCTCTCCATCGTTTGTTAGCAAGAGGGCACCCGAAGAATCACTATCGAGTCGCCCGACCGGGTGAATTCCCTGGCCCGATTGCCAACTTTCTGGCAGCAAATCGAGAACGGTGCGACGATTCTGCGGATCGTAACAGGTTGAGAGGTAGCCAATCGGCTTATTGAGCAACAAATAAATCGGTGCAGGGCGATCATCCGGATTGACGATCTGCTGATCGACTTCAACGCGATCGCATGTTACATCGACAGTTTGCCCCAATTGAGCGATCGCCCCATTGAGCTTAACTCGACCATCAACAATCATTTGCTCTGCTTGCCGTCGGGAAGCAACCCCCCACTGTGACAAGACTTTTTGTAATCGCTCTGGCATTAGCTAAAAAGATCCAACCAAACTGATTACAACAGCAAAGAATCCGGCATTGCACCCACTGATGGGCACCAACCGCACGCCCTCCGCCTGTGAAATTTGTTTTAGCAATCGAATGTAGAACGAACAGACAAGAAAAGACTACGGGTACCACTGTCTCAAACTAATGAGACAAATACAACCGTAAATCTCAGCTTAACGGATCATTTTGGGGTTTAGCTGGAAACGCAACCTCAAGCCAGGCCCCGCCGAGTTCAGGGTGATTTTTAGCCGTCACCTGGCCACCATGATTCTCAACAATTTGACGCACGATCGCCAGCCCAAGCCCGCTTCCACCTGTAAACCAGTGGGGAGAGTCATCTGCACTACCAGGTTGGCCAATCAACTCACGGGTGCGAGCTGGATCTGCCCGGTAAAACCGCTCAAAAATGTAGGGCAAATCACTCTCTAAAAATCCCTCGCCCTGGTCAACCACCTCAAGGTGAACCATTTCGTCCCCGTCTTCCTCACCTTGGGTATGAATTGCCACATGAATCAACCCCTCCCGTGGGCTGTATTTGATGCTGTTGTCTAACAGATTCAAAATCACCCGCCGAAACTGCGTTTCATCAACCTGCACCACCAAAGACTCAGCGCCCTCATAGACGATCATCAATTCTTTATAACGGGCTAGCGGCTCTAAACTGCCCCAAACCGACTGCACCAACTTGGGTAGATCAACGCTAGTGCGGTTCAGCCGATTTTGGCTGTTCATCTCAAGCTGACTAAAATCGAGCAAGTCCTGCACTAAGTTGCTAAGGCGGATGGCTTCTTGCAGGAGGCGATCGACCCAGTTGCGCAGAGGCGGGTCAACTCTTGGTCTGAGCGTCTCAGCCACCAGACGAATCGAGGTGAGCGGCGTTTTCAGCTCATGGGCGACATCTGAAGTCCAGCGATCGCGTTGCTGAGTCAAAAGCGCCGTTTCTTGCCGATCTTCTAGAAAAACCGCAATCACCCCTTTAGCCAGAGGAACCCCACAACCACGAATCGGTCGAGACTTGAGTCGTGATAATCGCTTCTGATCGGGTGAAACGGGAGTAAACATCCATTCAGTGCAGTAGAATTCATTCTCTGCGCGAGTCTGCTCGATCAACTGATCCAGTTCATAGGAGCGCACAACCTCCAGCAGCAACCGGGGACTGGTGATTTCAACTTGACCAATTTCTAAAAATTCGCACGCTTTTAAGTTCAGCCACAGAAGATGGTTTTCAGCATCAACCAATAAAAACCCGATTGGGGCGGCCTCCAAAATCTGACGCAAATTTTGAGTCAACGTGTCGTCGATCGCGGAATCAGGCAACTCACTCGTGAGCGCCTGATTTTGCTGGAAGAGAGAAAATGCCTCTAAACTTTCGATTTTTAAGCGTCGTTCCAGCAGCTTAAGGCGGCGATCAGCTCGGATGTAATAACCAATTAAAAGGGTAAAGCCGACGGCTAAGCCAGCTAAAAACGCGATGAGAATCACTATGTTTCGTCAGCTTTTTAGTTAGCGACTACTCCACCATGATGCAACATAACGAAAAAATTAAGAAATCGACTTCACAGTCACTTCTCAATGAAAAACCAATGCATCCTAAGCCTGTATCGTTGGTTCCACACATTACCTTGCAGAAACATCTGGCTACAGCACTTTAGCCAAATCGGTAGCCAAAACCTCGAACAGTGACTAGGTACTCAGGATTGCTGGGATCCAGCTCCATCTTTTCTCGCAACCAGCGAATATGAACATCGACGGTTTTACTATCACCAATAAAGTCAGGCCCCCAGATGCGCTCAAGCAACTGTTCCCGCGACCAGACCCGCCGGGGATAGCTCATAAACAGCTCCAGAATCTTGAACTCTTTAGGAGAAAAGTTGACCTCTTCACCGCGAATCACAACCCGACATTCTTGTGGGAACAGTGCAATGTCGCGGAATTTGAGACATTGCTGCTCAGGTTGAACCTGAAAGTTATTTTGACGACGAAGCAAGGCACGGCACCGAGCGACTAACTCACGCATCCCAAAAGGTTTTGTCAAGTAGTCATCAGCACCAACCTCTAAGCCAACCACCCGATCAGTTTCGCTGCCTTTCGCGCTGAGCATCAAGATTGGGATCGTGTTTCCTTCCCGGCGAATGAGACGGCAAAGGTCTAGCCCGTTAATGTAAGGCAACATCAGGTCTAAAATAATCAGATCAAACGGCTGCCCCGAACTCAAAGCCAGTGTCGCCGAAAAGCTAGGAGGTGGGAAAGCGCGATTACCCGAATTTGATGCGTCATCAACCCAGTGGATTAGATTGAGTGCCGTGCGGCCATCTGCAACACGAATCACTTCAAAGCCTTCATCTTGCAATGCAAGAGCAATGGTTTCACCAATCAACTCTTCGTCTTCAACAACCAAGACTCGACCCAGCTTCAAGCTGGATACTCCCCTTGCGTCTTCCGAAATCATCGTAGTTGGCATAAGATTGGTCGCTCGCAGCTTTCCACAAAAATTCTACCATCCCCGGCGCTTTCGTATGGATTGATACTGTTAAAAGTTTGGATGATGTGCTGATTCACTTACACAACTGATTCAAAAAGTTGTTCCACGATCGCACCTTGTTAAGCACAATCCAACTTGGTAAATCGTCTGTTTTACTTGTTTTTAAGCCTACCGCGTGAGCTAACAATAATCACCTGTGCTTTAATCGCAAGTTAAAAATTGGTGACGATCGCCCCACTAAACAGAAATAACCAAAGCGGAATCGTTACGAGTAAGCTGAGGGTGCTAACTGCAATACTGCTGGCAATCAGGTTGCGATCTAGCTCATACTCTTCAGCCAGGATTAGCCCCGCAAACGCACTGGGCATGCCAGCCATCAAGACAAGCGCTAAACGTGGTTCTCCGGTGACACCCACGAGCGGACAAGCCAACCCAACCAGCAACGGCAGCAGCAAAATCTTCAGTAGACTAGGCAAAATCGCGGGTTGAAAGCTGTTCAACCCTTTGAGTTGACTGAGCCGCATCCCCATCAGCAAAAAAGCCCCCGGAATCACAAACCACAGTGCGGCGTGTAAGGTTTGCTCAATTACTTCAGGAAAGGGCAACGAGCGGGTTGCTGTCCCCACCAAAAAGGCCCATAACGAAGGCACCAGCAATAGATCACGCACCTGCGCCCAACCATTTTTTTGAACCTGTGATCGGCCAAAATAACTGGCAATCAGCACCCCCAAGCCATAGGTGCCAATCACATTGTTGGTCACGCTATAAAACACCGCCCAGCCCACATTAGGCTCGCTGATCAGGGTTGGCACAATCCCCAAGCCAACGAAACCTGTATTGCCAATCGTAGAAGCAATCAAAAAGCTCCCGGTTCGGCCTGAGATTGATGGCTCAGGTTCAACCATAAGAGACACCCCCGTTGCTTGAGCCGCTGCATCTTTGGCAATCTCTGGCGTAGCAAATAACTGCCTAACGCAGTACAACAAACCTGCCGACAGCAGCAAGCCAAACCCTAGCGCGGAGATCGCGACTACAGGCACCAGGGCAATGGTCTGAGCCAGATCGGCATGGCGGGCAAGCGCAAAAATCTCCCAGGGAACACCTACCCAATAAAGCGATCGGCCCAGCAAACGGGGCAGATTCGCCGGCAAAAAGCGCACCACTGCAATACCTACCGTAATCCAAACGAGTAAAGGAACGTAGGCATGCAAAAGAGTATCTGCCATAGATCTCGGTGAGAAGAACAATTGGTTCTACTCTACCGTTGGTCTAGCTTTTAGAGAATAGACCAGCTTTGAATGGCCCACTTACCATCTTTCCGCACCAGGTTATAGCGAACCTTTAAGGTGCTGTTGGTGGTGCGGCCCTGCTTACCAGACTCAAAGTAGGTTGTGCCTTCTTGCACCTCAGCTAAGACACTTGCGCGATCGGCGTTTTCGTCTTTTTGCTTGACATCAGTAACCGTCACCTTATGGGTGTAAGTTCGATGCAGGTTTCCGGCCTTCGCTTCTTTTGACAGCCGTTCCCATTCGGTGAGCTTTTTGCCAGTCAAGACCTCTTCTAACTTGTCAGTTTCATGTTGAGGCCCCATCGCAGCAGCTTTCGCAGCCAACCACGACTCAATGATTTGCTCACCCGATGCTTTGTCGAGCATCTTTACCGTAGCGGCGGGTGTGGGAGACGGAGACGGAGAAACAGAAGGTGAAGGTTGCACTACTTGCTCAGGCTGCGGACGGCGCGACTCAGACCGCAGTGAAGAGGCCCAGGTACGAATTAACCAGGTGCCCAAAAATCCGGCTGCCAAAAATGTGAGGACCAAACCAACAGGGAAGATCCACCGCATCCGCTCTGATCGCTTACCCCGGTTTAACCGTCGGACAACGCGACCTAAATCTCCCTCAGACCGTGACACTGTAGCGGTTGCTCCACCTGCAGGAGGCACTGGGCGATCGCCCCTGCCAGCCCCAGCATCACCTGAGCGCCCCCCCCCAGCGGGAACCCGTTCAGCTGTCGAAACACTCGCTGATGGACGCCGAGATGATGCATTAGCATAGGTTGAGGCATTGGCACCTGCGGCAATGCGAGCGCGAGCAGCAGCAATTAAAGCGTCTGCGTCTTCTCTGGTTTGAGTCGAGAAACCTTCAACTTCAGGATGGGCTGCGCGATCGCTGGGTGGCTCTACAACGGGCACCTGTGCCGAAGCTGCGACTGCCTTCGGTGAGGCAGCAACGGGTTCATCAATTGGCTCGGCATTCGTGCCCAGATTTTCTAAATATTCCTGAACACGCAGATCGGCAAAATAATCCTTTAAGGATGCAGGTTGCTTAGAGAGATCGGCAAAGTGTGGAAACACCTCATCTTGCAACCAGCGCTCAGCATAGAGACACAACCCCGGCAATAGATCGGGTGCACCCTGAGAGTGACTGCGAATAAACGCAATTTGCTCATGTTCTTGGCTAAACTCAAGCGAGTGGCTCGCCATCTCAGGCTGACCCAGCAGCAAATGACAAACGGCTTGCTCAAGGTACACATCTTGCCGACTGCTCAGGCTTTGCAGCAAATTGTGCGATCGCCGAATTAGAGCGGGTTGATGCTCAGCAAAACCACGCGCCAACAACGCATAAACAGCCAGATAGGTAGCAACCGCTGACGGACGACTGGCTTCTTGCTCAAACAAGACCTGCTGCTCAGCGGCAGTCATGTAACTCCGCAACTGCTGAATAAAGCGCAAAAAGTCATCAATACTCAAACCAGAGTGGTCATTACCAGAGCCATCAATCCCACCGCGCTCCTGCAACATTTCCTGCAACAGGCGCAAGCCCTGGTGTCGCCGCTCAACATCGGTTTCCGACTGTGACAACAATTCTAGAATGCGGTAGGGTCGCAGTTTGAACAAGTCAGACTGGATCTCGCCCCGAACACCCGCAAATAAACCTTCTCTTAACAGGAGCCGCTGCCCCGTATCGAGGGCTTCAGCCGCGTTTTCATATTGCCCCTGCTGCCACTGCTCACGCCCCAACTCTAAACAGGCAAGGGCAACTGTCAACACAATGTCGGGGTAAACCAGCGCCGGATCCCCATATTGCCCATCGCTGAGGCTAGCACTCCCTCCCGTCAAGAAAGGTCGGCCCAGACGTAACACCAATTCATACTCGCCCAACTCTTGCAAGAGTAAAAGCGCACCGACAAACTGGTGATCATCAATTTCAATGCTGGGAGTGACTGAGTCAGCTCGGCTACTAGGCGCGAGGGCAACCGAACTGCTAGCGGCTTCATTATCAGGTTCTACCTCGTAGGCTCTCGCCAAAAACACCTCGTCATAGGTGCGGCGATCGCTCACATTCGATAACGTTGCATATGCCTTATCTAAAAGAGAACGCCGAGCATTGATTGCAATGTCGGAATACTCTTGACGAGGCAATTGCAACGTGCGATCGCGATGCGCTTGTTGCAACTGTTCTGAGGTTGCCTGCAAAGGTAAACCCAGGATGCGGTAATAGTCGAGCGGGATGAACACTGTACGCTTCCCTAGGGGTGAGTAATGCGGTTAAGCTATGGTAGCGGATCAATTAACAATCAGAACACCCAAATTACAATTTCTAACTCGGACATTAAGGCTAGTAGTTTAGCCTAGGTTCTCCGATCCCAATCAAGAAGTAACATTATTTCTTGATATTCTCCAGATCTCAGTCAATATCACACGCAGTAGGGCAAATCATGGTTCAAGAACGCACACTCCCAGTTTTTCAAACGGCGGCGGCGCAGATTAGCCGCGAAGAAGGCTTGATGCTGTACGAAGATATGGTGCTAGGGCGTTTCTTTGAAGACAAGTGCGCCGAAATGTATTATCGCGGCAAAATGTTTGGGTTCGTTCACCTCTACAACGGACAAGAAGCGGTTTCGACCGGGTTTATTAAGTGCTTACGGGAAAGTGAAGACTACGTTTGCAGCACCTACCGCGACCACGTTCATGCTTTAAGCTGCGGTGTGCCTGCCCGCGAAGTGATGTCAGAGCTGTTTGGTAAAGAAACAGGATGTAGCCGGGGTCGGGGCGGCTCGATGCACCTGTTTTCTCAGAAATACAACCTTTTGGGCGGGTTTGCTTTTATTGGTGAAGGGATCCCGGTTGCAACGGGGGCAGCGTTTCAAACCAAATATCGCCGCGAAGTCAACCAGGATGAATCCTCTGACCAGGTAACGATCGCTTTCTTTGGCGATGGCACCACTAACAATGGCCAATTCTTTGAGTGCCTCAACATGGCGGCTCTCTGGAAATTACCCATCATCTTTGTGGTTGAAAACAACAAGTGGGCGATCGGGATGGCCCATGAGCGTGCCTCGTCTCAGCTTGAGATTTATAAGAAGGCCAGTGTGTTTGGTATGCCCGGCTACGAAGTCGATGGCATGGATGTTTTGGCAGTTCGGTCGATTGCGCAAGAAGCAGTTGCACGGGCGCGCGCCAACGAAGGCCCCACTCTGGTTGAGTGCTTGACCTACCGGTTCCGGGGGCACTCACTGGCAGACCCCGATGAGTTGCGCTCAAAGGCTGAGAAAGATGTGTGGCTTGCCCGTGACCCAATCAAGAAGTTAGCGGCTCACATGCTAGAGCAAAACCTGGCAACTCAGGATGAACTCAAGGCGATCGAGAAGAAAATTCAAGGTGTTGTTGAAGATGCCGTCAAGTTTGCCCTCGAAAGCCCAGAACCAAATCCGAACGACCTCTACAAATATGTCTTCGCCGAAGACGAGTAGTTTTCTCGTAGAGCAAGCTTAATTGAACAATTCACCACTCATTGGACTATCTAATGGGTGGTGATTTTTTGTGGAGGAGAGGAGATAAGAGGGCAGGGGAGGGACGCAAGGGAAGAAGGCAAGAATGTTTGGATGTTTCTGATAGAAAAGGCTTTTTCTTGAGTTCATTTCTTGCGAGCCAGCAACCCTTGGGGGCACGCCCCCAAACCCCCGCGAGGGGCCGCCCGCTTCCCCTCGCCTCCCCTCCGAAAGGTGTTATCCGTCCTAGTGTTTGATCAAAGGGGTTAAGGGTGACGTGGGAACCCTGCTTCGCAGGCTTAAAATACATCTTGCACTCCTTCCAGAAAGCGATTCGGCAGTTCAAATTGCTTTTGCCATATAACCCATGACCACTGCCCCTATGATCTAAAACTGCAACATTCCCCAAACAACCTCCGCCTTGATTGCCCCTGCAACCTCCGCCTCACCCCACCCGTACTTTCTGTAAACGATCAGAGTGTTGATCTTGTTACCCTTAATGGACGGCTAGCTGACCATTCAACACCCACCGACACCACCTTGCGGGGGTTGTAGGGGAGTTAGGACCCTACATAGCGGGGGTGCGGGGGGAAGTCCCCCGATCTTGCGGCTCCGCCGCCCCCAAATTTTCGCCTTGCTCCAATCAAAAAAGCTTTCATTAGAGAAGTTTTTTCAAGCTAGCAGCTAGTAACCCTCGTTAAAGGGGATGCCAGAAGCAGAGGGATATTGATCTATCACGATCGCAAATCAAATAGTATCAGTGCCGCCTCCACTTCCCCCTTTCCTTACTTATTCGTTTGACTCTCCGCCTCAGCCGACTTTAATCGCCAACCGGGTTTAATCACCGGGCGAGCACGGGCAATCACCAGACAATCTTCTGGGATGTTTTCAGTCACAGTGGAGCCAGCCGCGATCGTCACATCCGAGCCAATCGTAATCGGTGCCACCAACACACTATTTGCACCTGTCTTGACCCGATCGCCCAGTGTTGTGCGGTGCTTCTTGACGCCATCGTAGTTAGCCATAATAGTGCCTGCACCGATATTGACGCGATCACCCGCAGTAGTATCGCCAAGATAAGAGAGGTGAGCGACATTAGTGCGATCGCCGAGAGTTGTATTCTTCAACTCAACAAAGTTACCAATACGGCACTGAGTACCAACCGCAACATTACCTCGGAAATGAGTGTAGGGACCAATCTGGCAATTGTCAGCGACGCTACTATTGCTCACAACTGAATACAGCACAGTGACATTCTTACCGATCTGGCTGTTTTCAATCAGACTACCGGGGCCAATCCGACTGCCCGCTTGAATCAAAGTTTTGCCCCGTAGATGGGTTTGAGGCTCAATGATGACATCGGCTTCAAGCTGCACGGTGTCATCGATAGTAATGCTATCAGGATCAATTAGCGTGATACCCTGTTGCATCCAATCATCTTTAATGCGCTCTTGCAAAATTCGGTAGGCATTGGCGAGCTGCTTGCGATCGTTGACACCAAGAATTTCTTGATAGTCGCCCACATCCACAACATTCACAGGTTGCAGAAAATTGACAGCATCCGTCAAGTAGTACTCTTTCTGGTCGTTTTCTGCCTTTAAATTAGGCAATACTTCGGCCAGAGCTTTCCAGTTGAAGCAGTAGACACCCGCATTAATCCGCCGATTTTGCTTCTGAGCGGCTGTGCAGTCTCGGTCTTCAACAATTTGTTGGAGCAGATTTTGGCTATCGCAAAAGACGCGCCCGTATCCTTTTGGGTCAGGCAAATGGGCCGTCAGAATCGAAGCCGGATTGCCACTGGCCTGATGCGTTTCAAGGAAACGTTTAATGGTAGTTGCCCGTAGGAGGGGTACATCCCCATTCAACACGAGCAAATCGCCTTCAAAGTCCTTGAGGTAAGGCAAAACTTGCTGAACGGCGTGCCCCGTTCCGAGTTGCTCCGCTTGCGTGACAAACTCTAGAGCCGGAGTCAGGCTATTGGTGGGTGATTGAGCCAACGATGCTTGTACCATTTCGCCCCGATAACCCACGATCACCAAGCGCCGAACGGGATTCACCTCATCCAGACTATCCAAAACCCATTCGGCTAATGATTTGCCTCCAAGTTGATGCAGCACCTTTGGCAAATCCGATCTCATACGCGTGCCTTTGCCAGCCGCCAAAATTGCTACCGCAAGCATTGCTACTCACTTCCTTGTCGATTTCACCTCAGGAGTATATCGTGCCTTGACCACAGCAAGGGAGAGATACGAAATTTCCCATTCACAAATATTTTGAGTCTGTCAATTCGTTGATTGATATAGCTCT
This sequence comes from Leptolyngbyaceae cyanobacterium M33_DOE_097, assembly GCA_015296075.1. GTDB lineage: Bacteria > Cyanobacteriota > Cyanobacteriia > Leptolyngbyales > Leptolyngbyaceae > DSRU01. Next base: position 41,332 of record DVDV01000429.1, read on the forward strand.
AAGGCACATCCACATAAACGTGAACAGCCGCAACGGCAATCAACATTTCGTCGTTTTTATCCGCCAGATCAGCAATCGCTTTGCCCTGCACGACCATACCCCCGGCTTCGAGGGTGAGTGTTTTTTGCCCAAACGGCAGTACGGCCAGCACCTCATCGGCGTTGACTTGCTCCGGGTAAGGCACGGCTACCTGGACTTCAACAATCATCTCATTGGGGTGTTGCAGTCCCGCGACTTCCCAAATTCCCGGTAGAGCATTATTCGCGATCGCATTTCTCACAGCGCGAGCAGCCGCAACAGTGGGTTCCTGCCCATGCTGATCAATACCCATACCCATCTCAATCACAAAACGCTTACGTGCCATGATGGTGCTTCCAAAACAATGCAGCCTATTGTCGGCGATCGCGACCGGATTGCAGCGCAAAATTATCTGATTGGAGCCAGCCTACTTCCTTGTCGGGTTGCATCGACTAAAAAAACTGCAAGAAAATCGCGTGACTTTTAGCCGCCTTCGCTATGCTGTAGGAACACATGAACTGATTTGCCGCTTATGACTCAGTCTCCTGCGTCCGCGATTCTGGCAGTCACCGATGCTGATGTTCAGGCTGCCGCTCAACGATTGGCAGGTATTGCCCATCGTACTCCAGTGATGACTTCGACCACTGTGAATCGGTTGACCCAATCAGAGGTGTTTTTTAAGTGCGAGAACTTTCAGCGAACAGGGGCTTTCAAGTTTCGGGGAGCGTACAACGCACTGGCTCAACTGTCGGTTGAGGCGCGAGAACGGGGTGTAATTGCGTTTTCGTCAGGCAATCATGCCCAAGCCCTCGCACTGGCGGGTCAGTTGCTCAAAGCACCAACAACAATTGTGATGCCAGACGATGCGCCCCACGTCAAACTGGAGGCCACTCGCAGTTACGGTGCCGAAGTGGTTTTGTATGATCGCGCTACCCAATCACGCGAAGCCGTAGCGCAACAACTCGCAACTGAGCGGGGCTTAACCCTGATTCCCCCGTTTGACTACCCGCCAGTGATTGCAGGTCAGGGAACCGTCGCCAAAGAGTTACTCGAAGAAGTCGGCACGTTGGATCTGCTATTGGTCTGTTGCGGTGGGGGCGGGCTGCTTTCAGGGTGCGCGATCGCCACGCGTGCCCATGCACCTCAGTGCCGCATTATTGGTGTGGAACCAAAGCAAGCCGATGATGCAACGCGATCTTTCTACAGCCGCACGTTGCAGGTAATCGACAATCCCAAAACGGTAGCGGATGGGGCACGCACAACATCGCTGGGTCAGTATACGTTTCCGCTGATTCTGCATTACGTCGATGACATGGTCACAGTATCGGAAGCGGCGATTCTCCGCAGCATGTTCTTTTTGTGGGAGCGGCTCAAAGTGGTGGTAGAGCCAACCGGCGCACTCGCCACAGCAGCCTTATTAGAAGGAATTGTGCGATCGCCCAGTCAGCGAGTTGGGGTAATTCTCAGTGGGGGGAATGTGGATCTGGCTCAGGCTGGAAAACTGTTCAGTCAGATGCAAAAAACGCCAAAGGTGCGATCGCCCCTGCCCTGGACATGGGAGTTAAGTTAGGGGAGTGCGTTGAAATAATATCCCAATGGTGCGGTAGGTGCGAATGGTCATTCGCCCTTACAGATTTGCGAGATTGGTACAGTATTTATCTGCAAGTCCCTTATGTGGGAAAAAGGCAGGAACATTCCTGACTCAGTTACGAAAGGTTGAGCCTTTGTTCAGAATCAGGAAAGCTGGGTAATTTAGCTGTATCTATAGTCAAACCAAACTGTTGACGTGCAGCGATGCTTTTTAGCCTTGTCAATCTGCCTTACTGGATCTGCCTAGCTGCAGGTGTGTTGTTGTACCTGATGGTCATTGTGACAGGTGGTGGAGATGACCAGTTAGACACCGATGTAGATGCAGATGTAGATGCAGACGCAGACGCAGATTCTGGAGAGTTGGGGTTCCTGGATTTTTTGGGTTGGTTTGGCTTTGGTAAAGCGCCACTCATTTTGCTGCTGGCCACCAATCTCAGTTTGCTCGGTGTCATTGGCTGGATGCTCAATCTCGCCCTGGGCCTGCCGACAGGCTTTCAAGCGGGGTTGTTATTTGTGCTGGCAACCGCGATCGCCCTGTTGCTGGGTAGCCTGATTGCGCGTCCTCTCGGCCAGGTGTTTGCGCAGTTTGGTGAAGATGCCAGCAGCGATCGCTTGATTGGGTGTGTTGGCACCGTCAGTTCACTAATTGTTCCCACTTGTCGAGATGGGCGCATTGGTCAAGTCGATGTATTTGACACAGCACACAATTTGGTGAGTGTGCCTGCCGTCTTACCGGAATGGTCAAAAGTGCTGCCAAAACGGGGTGAAAAGGTCTTGGTAATCGACCGTCAGCCTGAGTTCTATGTCGTTGTTGCCAAAGACAGCGCAGATAGCGACTACTGGTTTAATCAATCGTCTCAAAAGTAATCTTCAAACGAGTAACTCTTATGTTGTTCTGGCTTACATTCATTCAGTCTCTTCCCACCATTCAACTTCCAGAAGCGACAACTGCCGTTTCCGAGTTTGAAACGTCAGAGTTGGCTGAAGTCACTGCGACGGAGCAGGCGATCGCCCTGGCACCGAGTCGTTTAACATCCACCCCGGTTCTCGCCCAATTAGATGGGGGATTGCTGTTCTTTCCCGGTGTGATTGTTGGCTTAATTGTGCTGTTGTTGATGTCGGTGTGGGCCTACACTCGCGTCTATGTCATCACCCCTAACAACGAAGCCTTTGTCCGAACGGGTGGCGTGTTTGCAAAACGCAAAACGGTGATCCTGAATGGTGGCTGCATCGTTTTGCCAGGATTCCATGAGTTGACGCGGGTACCACTGCGGGAGATCTCGATTGACGTTGAGCGAACGGGTAAACTCGCTGTCCGGACGCAAGACTATCTCCGCGCCGATATGCGGGTGACATTCTATGTCTGCATCAATGCCAATCAAGAAGACGTGCTGACCGCTGCCGCCCGACTTTCACAAAATAATCGTATTACCCCCGACGATATCAAAAATGCGCTTGAAAAACGGGCCGATGACGCGATTCGAGCGGCGGCCAAAACGAAGAACCTGGCAGAAATCGACTCGGATAAACTGGGTTTTGCTCAAGAAGTCCTGAACCTGGTGCAGCAAGACCTGAGCAAAGTTGGCTTGACCCTCAACAACATCGCGATCTCTGAGATTCAAGAAAGCGACACCTACGACGAAAACAACTTCTTCGACGCGCAGGGTGTGCGGTTGCGGACAGAAACGATTCAAAAGTCGATTCAGCAGAAGCGCGAAGTTGAATTAACAACGCAAGTGGCGATCGAACAAAAAGAATTGGATGCCCAAAAGCGATCGCTCCAAATTGCCCAAGAAAAAGAAGGCGCACGTTTATCACAACAACTGCAAATTGAGTCGATGAAGGCTCAGCGAGATCGCGAGATTCAAGAAGCGAAAGCACGCGAAGCAGCAGCGGCTCAACGGGCACAAATCCTGCAGGCGAAGGAAGTCGAAGAAGAAGAAATTCGCAAACAATTGGCGATTCAACAAAGCCAGATCGACGCGGATATTGCGTTAGAGGAGCGCAACAAACTGTTGAAGGTGACGCAAGCGCTGCAACAACAAGAGGCAGAGGTAGCCGAAATCACCCGCCAGCAGACTGTCGAAGCCAATCGCTTGCAGGCACAGGTGCAAATCGCTGAGTCCGATCGCTTGGCAAAACTGGCTCAAGAAGACGTGGCGATCGCGGTTGCTGGCAAGAAAAAAGATAGTTTCTTGGCCGAAGCCGAACGAGCTAAAGCCGAATCATCCGTCACAACAGCAGCTGAGGTCGAAAAAGCCGAGCGGAGTAAGCGTCTGGCGATTATTGCAGCAGAGCGAGAAGCCCAGGAAAAACGGGTACTCGATCAAAACGTAGTTGAAATTGATGCCTTCCGGCGTCGCAGACAGGCAGAAATCGCCCAACAAGCGGCTGAGTTAGAAGCGCAGGCGATTCGTACTCTGGCTGAAGCAAACCGCGACAAAGCCCTGGCAGATGCTGATGGGATCCGCGCTCAACTCGATGCGAAAAATGTGATCAACAATCCGAATTTGCTGGCCAACCTGATCACCACGATCATGCCTGAGATCAGCGATCGCCTCCCCGAAATCTTGCAAGCGCTCGCACCGCAGCCCGGTGTTCTGGGTGATACGCGCATCTATGCTTTCCCCGGTGGGAATGGCAGTAATGGCAGTGCCGCTCAGGATGTCAACAAGCTGCTACTTTCGACTAGTGGCCTGTCTTTGATTAACACCCTACTCGAAGACGGTAAATTGGGCAGCTTACTCACTCAAGTCAAGAGTGTCCTGCAAGACCAAGGTTCGAGTACCGTTACCGTGGTGCCGCCCCAACCGGAAGATAATGGTACGGCGAGTTAATCTTTCATCGTTTGGTGTGCTCCCTTCTCTACGCAGAGAGGGGAGTTTATCGGTAGAAAGCAGGCACAGTCGTCAAACAGTTAGCTGTCTAATACCAATAAATCTCATTTACAGATCCTCGTAGGGGCGGGTTAGCGCCCCCCTTACAGATAATCGTTTTGAAGAATTGGTATAAGCCTGTTCACTCGCCCGAAAATCGACCGACGACCTTGACTTGTCCCGCATCGTTTGCCTTCACCAAGACCACTTCACCCGATTGCGGAAAAATGCCAGTCAGAGCCGTGATGTTAACCTGGTGCGTCACCATCATGATCAGACCGGGAGTTGTGCGATTCTCTACGATAAAGCGCTGCAAAGCCTGAGTCTGAGAGGCTTCAGTGCGGTTGTCTCGGAAAAACGAGTTCAGTATAGCAGCAATTCTCAGTATGAGAATAATTCTCACAAAAATATTCATTTTGAACAGCTATCAATGGCTGGAATACCCATTCTGCCGTTCATAAAATTGAGCGCACAAGCCTTTAGAGGCTCTGACTTCAGTACAAATGTTTC
>DVDV01000092.1 GCA_015296075.1 Leptolyngbyaceae cyanobacterium M33_DOE_097
AAACATTTGTACTGAAGTCAGAGCCTCTAAAGGCTTGTGCGCTCAATTTTATGAACGGCAGAATGGGTATTCCAGCCATTGATAGCTGTTCAAAATGAATATTTTTGTGAGAATTATTCTCATACTGAGAATTGCTGCGTTTTCAGCCACTCGATTGACGTGAAACTTTCCGAAATGCTCAAAGTGTCAATATGGCGTGCCTTTAAAGTTGCGATCGCAGCTTTAAGTGCTGCTATTTTTGGCTGAGATGCGAAACAGAAAACTAGTTTGGTCAGTTCAAAGGGGATCATTGCTCCTAGCTGCAAAGAGCTGACAGCTCGACTTTTGCACGTTCTCCGTGCTACGTCATTTAGCGGAAACTTTGAGAGCTAGGTACAACTTTCTAAGAAGTGTTAACATTAGATGATCAAACGCATTCAGAAGTGTGAATTTGACCATCACAACCCTCGGTTCGTCTATTCTTTCGGTCAACCAGATTCGCTTAACAAACGGGTTGACACTGATCCATCAATACATGCCTGCAATGCCTGTTGCGGCTGTCGATGTTTGGGTCAAGGCTGGAGCCATCACTGAACCCGACGAATGGATGGGGATGGCGCATTTTCTAGAGCACATGATTTTTAAGGGCACCGATCGCCTACCACCAGGGGCGTTTGATTGGGCGATTGAAAATTACGGTGGCATGACGAATGCAGCGACAAGCTACGACTACGCTCACTTCTTCATCACTACAGCCGCCCAGCACTTAGAAGAAACCCTGCCCTATTTAGCTGAACTGTTGATTAATGCAGCGATCCCCGATGATGAATTTGAGCGAGAACGTGAAGTCGTTTTAGAAGAAATTCTTCAGTCCTTTGATAATCCTGATTGGATTGGGTTTCAGGCATTAAGTGATCTGGTCTATCAGCGGCATCCCTACGGACGGCCGATCCTGGGCACCGAAGAAAGCTTACTGGCCCGCACGCCCGCCGAGATGCGACAATTTCACCGCACTCACTATCAACCCGAAAACATGACGGTTGTACTGGTTGGTGATATTCCTCAAGACCGGGCGATCGAGCTGGTTGATAGCACGTTTAACCCATTTCACAATCGTGCCACGTGCCCTCAGTTGTGCCCCGAAGCAGAGCCACCCATTACCACGGTGCGCCGCCAAGAGTTGCAATTGCCTCGCCTAGAGCATGCACGGTTGATGATGGCCTGGTTAACACCGGGGATCGATTCACCCATGCAAGATTTAGATGCGCGGTTGCAAGACGCCTATGGGTTAGATGTACTCTCTGTTTTGCTCACCGAGGGTCGGACCTCGCGTCTCGTGCGCGAACTCCGTGAAGAACGGGGTTTAGTGCATGCAATTAGCAGTGGTTTTTCACTTCAACGAGAGTCTGGGCTGTTTACAATTACGGCATGGCTTGAGCCTGAGCATTTAGAGCGGGTTGAGGCGATTATTTGCGATCGCCTATCAGAGTTGTCTGCTGCCCCAATTTCGCAGACAGAGTTGTTACGCTGCAAACGCTTGTTGTGTAACGATCACGCTTTCTCAAGTGAAACGCCCAGTCAATTAGCAAGTTTATACGGCTATTACAGCGTGTTGGCACATCCCTCGATTGCCACGGTTTACCCAGAAAGAATTGAGGCAATTCAGGTGCAAGACTTGCAGCGACTGGCAAGCTATTACTTGTCGCCTTATCACTATGCAGCAACCGTTCTCTTGCCCGCCTAGCGATTTGGGCAACTGGGCCGCCAACCTGCTAAACCGTTAAACCTCAGGTCATTCTTCCATTTGCATGTTGGATTAGAGGAATATGAGTTTGCCTTCGTCTCCTACTGAATTGCAGTCGATTTCCCGCACCGTTTTAGATAATGGCATCGTTGTTTTAGTCAAAGAAAATCCGGCGGCAGACATTATCGCTGCGCGTCTGTTTCTGCGGGCTGGTAGCCAATGGGAGACAGCGCAAAACGCGGGCCTGTCTCATTTGGTTTCGGCTGTTTTGACAAAAGGTACTGAAAATCGCTCTTCGTTAGAAATTGCAGAAGCCGTTGAGTCAGTCGGTGCCAGCTTAGGCGCTGATTCAACGACTGATTATTTCTTGTTGAGCCTTAAAACGGTTTCGGCTGACTTCCCCGGCATTCTCAAGTTAGCGGGTGAGTTACTGCGATCGCCCACTTTCCCAGAGCATGAGTTAGAGCTTGAGCGACGCCTCACTCTACAGGCAATTCGCTCTCAGCAAGAGCAACCGTTTAATCTTGCATTTGACCAGTTGCGGCAAATCATGTACACGGCTCATCCCTATGCGTTATCGAGCTTGGGCACTGAAGCCAGTGTGGTTCAGCCACAACGGGAGGATCTACTCGCCTATCACAAAACGTTCTTTCGCCCTGACCAATTAATCATCAGCATTTGTGGTCGCATTCAACCAGAGGAGGCTGTCTCCTTAGTGCAACAGGTTTTAGGCGATTGGCAGATTCCAGATGCTGAGACACCAACACTTCACCTACCAGGGTTAGAGTACGCCCCAGCTCGGCGCGCGATCGCCCAGGCTACACAACAATCAATTGTGATGCTGGGTTATATGTCGCCTGCCGCCCCCCTACAAGCCACTACTCAAACGAACGCAACCGCAGACATCAGCCATCTGCAAGAGTACGTCGCGCTGAAATTGCTGAATAGCTATCTCGGCAACGGCTTGTCGAGCCGTTTATTTGTTGAACTGCGCGAAAAGCGGGGGCTAGCTTATGAAGTTTCAGGCTTTTACCCGACACGCTTACACCCGGCTCAATTTATTGTCTACATGGGTACGGCTCCCGAAAACACCCAAACAGCCCTTGAGAGTTTGCATGCCGAAGTCGATCGCTTGCAGCTTCAACCCTTAACTCAGCAAGAATTTCAGACTGCCAAAAATAAACTCTTAGGCCAGTATGCATTAGGGAAACAGACAAATGCCCAGATCGCGCAAATCTTTGGTTGGTATGAAACCATTGGCTTAGGCATTGACTTTGACCAGCGCTTTCAACACGAAGTTGCTGAGTTACCCGTCGAAATCGCGCAGGTCGTTGCTCAGCGCTATTTGAAGCAACCTTACGTTTCCCTGGTAGGCCCTGCTGAGAAAGTGATGCCTTTAGTCGCTTAGGTAGGCTGTATCAGTGCTCCTGTTAGCACCATCTTGTGAACCCTCCAGCATTCCTGGCACTTTTCCGCTTTAAGGAATGCCAGTCTGTGCTATTGCACCATCATCACCCAATCATAGGCTTCGGCAGTAACCCAAGGTTGCAGCCAAGAACTGCATTGCTACTGCTCAACAAAATTTCCTTACATCGGCTCAGACAAATTTGATCTGTGCAGAGACAACTCTTAAGCCAAAAAGCACAATTTCACTTGAATCTTAAATTAAGACCCATTATCATCAAGCAAGACTGGTAGCTTCTAGCACTGGTATCTACGGGTAATTACGTATTTGTTTATCGAGACTTAAGCAATAACGGGGAAATATCACCGAGTTCTTCCCTGCTGGTAGGCGCTAGGCTTTAGACAAAAAGTAAGTGTGCTTTTGAGAGTTCTTTAAATACCGCTAGATAACGAGTTGGGGATGAAGCAATGCGTAATGGGTCAGACTACACAGATAACAATCTTTTAAGAGTGGCCACAGAAACAAGCTCACTCCCTAGCTTCATCCGCGAAACCATTGTGCCCGATGAACTACAGGTGGCAAACTCCGAAAGCTCTACTTCTGAAGATGCCGCCACTTTGCCTGCAGATGTGGAAGCGCTCGAAGCAACCCATATCGCAGCCGATCGCCTGTTTAACCAGGCCAGTGAATATCTCCAGTTAGGCCAGCTCGAAGCAGCGCTATCTGGTTTTCAACACGCACGTGAGCTATATCAGAACCTCAAGGATGAGGCGGGTGTTTGCAAAGCAGTCGGCAGCATTGGCATGGTATTTTACGGCTTGCGCGATTACCAGAAAGCGGCTGACTACTCGCATCGCGGCTTAGAGCTAGCCCGTCAGCTCAAAGACAACCGCAGCATGGTTCGCATTCTCAGCACGTTGGGGAATGCTTACCGCCATCTGCGCCAACAAGACCGGGCGGTTGAAGCACAGCAAGAGAGTCTCGCGATCGCCCGCAAAATTAATGATCGCCGGGGTGAAATGGCGGCATTAAACAACCTTGGGTTGGCCTACAAGGCAATGGGCGATTATGCGACTGCGATTACCTACGAAGAGCAGAGCTTAAAAATTGCCCGTGAAGTAAAAGATGACCAGGTAGAGGAGCAGATTCTCAAAAACTTGGGCAATGCTTGTTATGCATTAGGTGATTATCAGCAGGCGATCAACTACTATCAGCAGCGTTTGACTTTAGCTCGTGAAGCCGGCGATCGCCGCGTCGAAGCCCAAATTCTCAGAAATATTGGTAATGCTTGCTATGCGCTAGGGAGTTACGAACGGGCGATCGAGTTTGGTAAACAACGCCTCAGTGTGGCCCATGCTCTCAACGACTCCAGAGCGGAAGAACAGGCGTTGGGTAGTATTGGGGTTGCTTACGATGCAATGGGCAACTACTCTCAGGCGATCGACTTTTATGAGCAGCGGCTCGAAATTGCCCGTCAAATTCAAGATCATCGGTTAGAAGAGCAGATTTTAGGCAATTTGAAAGTGGCTTACTTTGCAATGGGCGACTTTGCGCGAGCCGCTAAGTGTAGTTCTTAACAACAAGCAAAAGCAAGTGGCTTGAGTTCTCAACTTTGTCCCAAAGCGTAGACTTACACTGCACCAAGGTTGGGCCGCGGCTGAATTGACAACGTGTTGCGTTCCCAGAACACGCCATCAGAAAAACCTTGAATATCTGTTTCTAGATCGGCTAACTCAAGTCGGCGTTCAGCTAGCAGGCTATACTCTTCGTCTAGTTCAATGCCAAGGTACTTTCTGCCGAGCTTTTTGGCTACCACTGAAGTCGTCCCACTCCCCAAAAACGGATCAAGCACAAAGTCACCCGGATTGGTGCTTGCTAAAACCAGCTTGGCGAGCAACTTTTCACTCTTCTGTGTCGGGTGCATTGTGTTTTCAGGCATTGACCAGAAAGGGATGGTAATGTCTGTCCAGAGGTTGGACGGGTAGGTGTCACGAAAGTTTCCTTGCTTGGTCACGTGCCAGTCTTTCGGTGTGCCGTCTCGATTGCGGTAGGGGGCTAACACTCGCCTGCGGAGTTTGACGGCATTGACGTTAAATGTGTAAACCTCAGACATCGTGCAAAACCAGATGTCTTCCGAAGCGTTCTTCCAGTTAGTTTTGGCACCGCGTCCCTTTTCACGTTCCCAAGTAATGCGGTTTTGCACGGTAAAGTAGCGGTCAGCAACCGTAAAGATCGAAGCCGAAGAAAACCAGTCGCCACAAATGTAAATGGATGCTGTCGGCTTTAGCAGAGGTTTAAGAGAGCAGATGACTTCATCTAGCCAGTTGGTATAGTCCTCAACGGTGCGTTTAGAAAACTTGCGACCATTGAAACACTTGTTGAGGTTGTAGGGCGGATCCAAAATCAGGAGATCTACAAAAGCGGGAGGTAAGTGCTGGGCGATCGCCAAACAGTTGCCTTGAATTGTACCGACGGGTGGAGTTGCCTGGGCCTTTAAGGTGGAGCTGTTTAATAAGCGGGGGGTTAGTCTCGCCCGATCTGCATCATTTAGGACGAGGGTGCGGTTCATGGGCGCACGTGGCTTTTTCTGCTTAATTAGACGAAACTCTACCATTCACTTTCCTCACCCACAGTTACAGAACCTAAGCCTGCGTGGGGATTATACACACCATTCCGCCAGCGGGAACGGCAATCTGGTAGAGATTATGGAATCTTTCTAAACTGTAAGTCGCACAAAAAGGCTGGATCCTAAGTGGAGCCGAGCATTGGATCCTACAGCAGGTCAGTGGCTACCCCTACTTACAGCTTTAAAGCTTGACGATAGGTGTGAACCTGGTTTGGCTCAATTTGTGTGGTTGCCTCGTCTAGGGGCAAAACTCGCAGAGCATTGTCGCGGTGAACGTTGACCTGGTAGACTCGCCGATTGGTAATGTCTAAAGCAGTCAGCCAGCCACTCTTAGGATGGTAAGCCCCTGTATCAATATCGAGCCAGCCGCAGCCGCGCGCAATTTCACCTGGTGCTACTTTGGGCAAAGTGAAGGTAATAGTGTGACCAGTAATAATGAGCTTGTCTGGAAAGTAGGGTTGATTACTGCAATGAAACTCATCACGAATCCAACAAAACTCTTGGGTGGTTTGAGTTTCAAGTTTCTTGCGAGGGTCTACCCCGGCGTGTACCAGCCACAGATCGCCTAAGTCGAGATACAGAGGCAGGGTTCTAAACCAGTCGAGGTGTTCGGCCAAAATGCCTGAATCGCCATAACTGGCAACCGTTGCTCGCCCGCCACTATAAAGCCAGGCTTGCAACGCGGGCATAAAAATTCGCCCATTAGGAAAAGCTTCTAACATCAACTGCTCATGATTACCCAGTAAGCAGTGATAAGGGCTAGTGCGAACAAACTCGACAACCTTGGCGCTAGCAGGCCCCCGATCAATCAAATCACCTAAAAAATAAACCTGATCATCTGTACCCGGTGCGATCGCATCTAAGAGCGTTATGAGTCCGTCATAATGTCCGTGTACATCACCAATAATGATTCGACGTTGAGTACCTACGCTCATGCGATCGCCTAACACAGAAGAACAGTGACTAGCAGCTCCTTGCAACGAAACGATGCACTCACTCAGCCCCGTCTTCTTAAAGACAAACTAACTAAGGGAAAAGCGAAATAGTGGAGCCGTCTGATGTATCCATTATGCCCTGAACCCTAGAGGGACTTACAAATTATTGCTTAAACCGCTATGAGCAAGGCAAAATTTCACACACTGCTACTGTCCAAGCGCTTTTAAGAACCGTTGTAACCCTGAAAAGATGGTGTTTTTAGAGCCTGCTTGCGGAATACTGCTCTTTATTAAAATTTCATCAATCCGCTCTCCACTGGGCCGCAACGGTTCTTCTGCCAGCAGCGAGTAGTCTGCCTCCCTTTCTTCCCAGATCTGCCAGGGAGACGGGTAATTTCGCAGCAGTGCAGCTCCGCTTAATGGCCGCAGGTAGTAACACGGCTCAATGGTGCTTAGAAATCGGCTACGCATTTGACGAGCTGTGTAACCAATACCCACTGTTCCAACGTCTTCTAAACGGGGACAAAAGAGAATGACAGGTAAATCACCCACGGCGTTGCAAATTTGCTCGACCACCTGAACTTCTACGGCAGTGGGTGCAACAAATAAAAAAGCTTGATCGGCTGGTTCAACGAGTTCTTCAACCGTTGAGGTTTGCCGTGCCCCCGCCACGTCAACACTCTTCGTCCGTAAAGTTAGATCAGCCCAATCTCGTTTAACGAGCGCGGCGGTGCCAGCATCGCTAAAAAAAACTTTTAAGCCATCACCATAGGCTTCTAACGCTGGCAAATATTGGTATGCAACTGGCAGAGGCTTCAGTTCTGGCAAGGCTAACTCAACACTGAGACGACGATAACCAGCCGCGATCGCCGCTTGGGTTGCCACAACTGCTTGAGCGATCGCTTCATCTAGCGTTTTGGGAAAATCAGCCATGAGGTACTTAATCAAAATCGTTAAATTTGGTCTCTTTTCACCATAAACCAAAGTCGTTCTAAAACACTCCCATTGGCATATCTCGCACTGGTGAGGTAAAGCTGAAGGACGCCCGATAACGTTAAAGAGATGTTACGCAAAGTGACATAGATACACCTTTCAACAAGGAAGTCTATTTTATGAAGTTTTCCCCAGCAATTCTCAGTATGAGAATAATTCTCACAAAAATATTCATTTTGAACAGCTATCAATGGCTGGAATACCCATTCTGCCGTTCATAAAATTGAGCGCACAAGCCTTTAGAGGCTCTGACTTCAGTACAAATGTTTC
>DVDV01000196.1 GCA_015296075.1 Leptolyngbyaceae cyanobacterium M33_DOE_097
AACCGGGTTGAACGGTGTTTCAGTCGTCTGAAGCAATTCCGTCGCATTGCCACCCGTTATGAGAAAAAAGCTGAAAACTACCTTGCCATGCTGACTATCGCCTCTATCATGATGTGGTTGTAGTTTTAAAACAGACCCTAGATTTTTTGCGTTAAGCTGGCACAAATTTGAGCGCAACACCGTTCATACAATAGCGTTTGCCCGTCGGATCTGGGCCGTCTTCAAAAACGTGTCCTAAATGTCCACCACACCGACGGCAATGCACCTCAACTCGCGTCATAAAAAAGGACTTGTCGATTGTCGTTGCGATCGCGCCATCAATCGGAGCAAAGAAGCTAGGCCAACCTGTGCCACTGTTGAACTTTGTTTCAGACGTAAATAGCGGCAGATTGCAACCTGCACATACATAAGTGCCTTTGCTGTATTGCTTATCGAGGGGACTGGTGCCTGCTCGCTCAGTGCCATGTTGGCGCAAAACTCGAAACTGTTCGGGTGTCAAAGTTGCACGCCATTCTTGCTCTGTTTTTGTGACTTCAAATTGAGTCTTTGCAGATGTCATTTGTTCTCGTGCCCTCCCAGGCGAGTAGGATGATACACAGGCTGTAACCAGGGATGCTGTGCCTGTCCATAAGAAATATCGTTTCTTCATGGTGATGTTAGGGATGTGAGTCGAGCGCAAGTCAATCGAGAAGGACTGATCAAAGGGTGATTGCTACCTCACACGAGTCGCAAGTTAGCCCTTTCACTTAGCGAACTCCGTCATCCTAAACAGACAACCTGAGCTAACCCTGAAAATTTTCTGAATCATCGCTAAGAAAACGCCTAGCCAACCTAACCACTCCTTGCCTAACTCCCGACGTTGCTGATTGGGTGTATGAATTTTGTCAGGGAGTTTGCAACACGCCCCTAGCACGGGGATGCTGATCCAAAAAACATATCTCCACTCCCCACTCCCTAACCCCCACTCTCCACTCCCCAACCCCTACTCCCTACTCCCCACCCCCCTTTTCCCCTTTCCCCTACTCCTCAACTCGATACCCCAACTCTGCCAACCGAGTCCGAGACTGCCGCCATTTGGGTTGCACTTTGACAAACAACTCCAGATAGACGTTACCCATAATCAATTTCTGAATTTGCTGGCGCGAAGCTGAGCCGATCGCCTTCAACATGCTGCCGCCTTTGCCAATCAAAATTCCTTTTTGAGAGTCACGCTCAACATTGACTGTTGCCAGAATGCGCGTGATGGTGGGGGTTTCTTCGACTTTATCGATCGCGATCGCAACGGAGTGCGGCACTTCTTCACGGGTTTGCAGCAAGATCTGTTCTCGAATCAACTCACCCATGATGAAACGCTCTGGTTGATCGGTGACTAAATCGGGTGGGTAGTAGTAGGGGCCTTCTTCCAGATTCTGAACCAGTTGTGCTTGCAGAGTTTCTAGACCTTCCCCCGTCAGGGCCGAGAACTTGACGACTTGCCAGTGATGCGCCTCTGCTAACTCTAAATAATGTGTATCGAGCGGGTGTTCTGGAGTTTCGGCTTCAACGGTTGGCTGTAAATCGGCTTTGTTGATCCCTAAAACAACTGGGATCTCAGCCTGGGTCAACAACTCGGCAATGAAGCGATCGCCCCCGCCCAACTCAGAGGAGCCATCCACCACAAACAAAACCACATCTACCGAGCGAATGGCAATTTGGGCGTTTTTGACCAGCACTTCCCCCAGTTGGTGATGCGGTTTATGAATGCCGGGGGTATCGACGAAGATAATTTGCGCGATCGGCGTGGTCAAAATGCCTTTGAGTCGATTCCGCGTTGTTTGGGCAACTGGCGAAGTAATGGCAACTTTTTGGCCGATGAGTTGGTTCATCAGGGTCGATTTCCCGACATTGGGACGACCAATAATGCCAACAAAACCTGACCGAAAGGCGTCAGGCGCGGCGGGAATTAATTCAGGAATGGATTCTGCACTGAGGTCGTGGCGATCGCTCATGACGAGGGCACCCGAAACATCTAATTGAGTATGTACTTGCAAAGAATTTGAAGAGAAATAGATTTAGCTTATTCAGGTTAGCAAACTCCGTCTCGTCGTTGACAAGCACAGGTTAAGAAGCAGCCCAGTCGCAAACTCCGGTTGAGTAGCGACAAATCACGATGGAAACGATAGGAGCATTCTTGCTCTTATAGAAAAATAATTGCTTTCCGAGCTTAACTCGTTAAAAATACTGAGGATCCAATAAGCGTCTTGGGGGGCGATCGCAAAACCAAATTACGTCTTGATTTGAGTTGCCTGGCTCTTTTCCGGTTTCGGTGTGAGGTTGTTTCGGTGGAGTGTGTGAGCTGTGCAGATTCTAAAATCTCCGATTATTCGGTGGGTATTTGTGCTGGGTTGGTTTTTGGGAGTGGGTGGTCTAACCTTTCTCTGGCATTTGGGTAGTGTTGCGCTGATTGATGAAACGGAGCCGATCTTTGCAGAAACCGCCCGCCAGATGCTAGAACGCGGCGATTGGTTGACGCCGATCTTTAACGATGATCTGCGGTTTGATAAGCCCCCCTTGGTTTACTGGCTGATTGCCCTGTGTTATCAGGTGGTTGGCGTGAATGAATGGGCAGCCCGTTTGCCTTCAGCCCTCTCAGCGATCGCGGTCATGGCTGGCTGTTTCTATGTGTTGTGGCACTTTGGGAGAAATTCACTCGACCGCCCGACTCAAGGCGATCGCTGGTTGCTAGCTACCCTGGGCGCTGGCGTGATGGCACTAAACCCACTGATGTTGGCCTGGGGCCGGGTCGCGGTTGCCGATTTAGTTCTGGTTGGCACCCTGAGCTTATCGCTCTTATCTTTTTTTATTGGTTATACCCAGACGCATCAACCTCGAATCCAGAAATATTGGTTTGCAGGTTTTTATAGCTGCTTGGGGTTAGCGATTTTAGCCAAGGGACCCGTCGCAATCGCGCTCGAAATCCCGATTGTGTTGGGGTTTGTGTACTACTGTGGCAATTTGTCTCAAGTCTGGCGAGAGTTGTGGCCCCTGCGGGGCACGCTGCTAACACTGGCGATCGCTTTACCCTGGTTTGTTTGGGCAACTTTGCAACATGGCAAGCTCTTTATTGATCAATTTTTCGTTTATCACAATTTAGAACGATTCACTAGCGTTGTGAGTCGGCATGGCGGCGGCTGGTACTACTATCTGCTGGTGTTGCTGGTTGGGTTTATGCCCTGGTCGGCTTTCTTGCCAGGGGCGATCGCCCACCTCCGGTTGCATCGACGCAGGCAGTGGCAGCAAGTTGAGCGCAGTCAGCACTTGGGGATATTTGCGTTCTTTTGGCTGGCGAGTGTGTTCGTCTTTTTTACGGTTGCCTCAACTAAACTGCCCAGCTACATTCTGCCGCTGATTCCCCCGGCCGCGATTTTGGTGGCTCAGTTTAGCAGCGCTTTTGCATCAAGTATTGGTTTACCCGTGCGACGCTGGTGGCTGATGGTTAGCGGTGGTGTAAGTGCGCTGTTGTTTGCGGCGATCGCGACTATCTTTGTCTATCTCCCTGGTGTTCTCAGCCAAAATCCTGCTAATGCCAGGTTTTTGCCACTCCTTTTAGCCGCCGACGTTCCGTTTCGAGGCATGTTCTTAGGTGGGGCGATTGGGTTGGCGATCGGGCTGCTGCTCATTACTCGCAAACCTCAGTGGCTCTGGCTCCCCAATCTCACAGGCATGTTAGGACTGACGGGATTGGTGATTGTGCCGCTGATCCAAGTAGTTGACCTTGAGCGACAGCAACCGCTGAAACAACTGGCTCAGCAGGTCAAACGCGAACGGCAACCGGGTGAAGAACTCTATATGTTGGGGCATCGCAAGTCCAGTGTGGTGTTTTATTCCGAAGACACGGTTCACTTTGTGCGGAAGCGACGGCACATTGCAGAACTGGTGCGGGAAACTCAAACCCCTAGTGCATCGCTGCTGATCTTGGCAAAAACGGAGGCAATCCCCAATTTGAAGCTAGTTACCAATTCTTATCAAGTCATGGGTCAAGCAGGACAGTATAGTTTGATTCGAGCGGCACGCGCCCCCTTCCATCAGCATCGCGATTCATCTGTCAGCAGATAGTTTGAGGTGGGTGGGTTGCAGCCAGTCTGAGCAGACGCATCACAATGAAAGGAACGATCGCACATGAAAGGGTGGGTGGCCCATCGATATGACCGTTGGGCGGTGCTTGTGCTGTTAGTCGGGTTAAGCCTGCGAGGGGCGATCGCGGCTTTTTTGCCACCTGGCTTTGATGAAGCCTACTACTACCTCTATACCCAGCATCTTGACTGGAGCTATTTTGACCATCCGGTTCTGGTGGCGCTTTCAACCGGGGTGGGTGTTTGGCTGACCGGGATTGTTTCACAGTTCACAATTCGCTGGGGGGCGTTATTGCTGCATACAGGGGCGTTGGGCTTGCTCTACCTGACTGGTCGCCATCTGTTTTCGGCTAAGGCGGGTTGGTTAACGCTGGCGATCGCGTCACTGGCTCCCATTTTTTTGGCGGGTTTTGGGGTGATGACGTTGCCGGATGCCCCTCTGGTTTTCTTTTGGTCGGCTACGCTTTATGTCGCCAGCCGCGAGTTTTTTCCACAGCCTGAACGCACTGGTTTCACTTACCGCCCCACTTGGCGCGTTGCCCTTTTAGGGTTGCTGGTGGGGCTTGCCTGTCTGGGGAAATATCATGGCGCAGCGCTCGGTTTTGGTTTGGTCGGCTTTTGTCTAACCCAACCAACTTACCGAAAGGTGTTGGTGTCGCCCTGGTTGGTGTTGGGTGCTGTTTTGTTTGGCGTGGCGATCGCCCCCATCCTGATCTGGAACCATCAGCATGACTGGGTTTCGTTGCGCTTTCAGTCGGGGCGAGCGGTGCCTGACCGGGGTTATAGTCTGGTCGATTTACTCGTGACCTGGCTGGTTGGCATCGCCTATCTTTTTCCCAGCTTTGGGTTTCTGTTTTGGTGGGTGAGTGGCAAAGCTGTCTGGCTTCAGTTTCCACAGCCGCAGTCCCGTTTAGCCAATAGGAGAAATATTCCCTTTTCTCCTCCGGTGGCTGCGTTGATTCTCTGGCTCTCTCTTCCCCTGATGCTGGGCTTTACGCTGATGGGTGGGTATCGCCAAATTTTGCCAACCTGGGCGGCTCCGGGTTTTTGGGGCATGACGCTCTTGCTGGGAGCCTGGGTGAGTACGTGGCGCACTTTGGTTTGGCGGCGCTGGCTCATGGTTTCGGCGGCGATTATTGTGCCAATTTTGCTGTTAGCGGTGTTGCACCTCAGCCTGGGCATTTTTCAAAAACCAGGTCAGTATGCGATCGCGGGTGGCTTTTTAACGCCTGCCAATGATGCTTCGACGCAACAAATCAACATCCAGCAGTTACGCCAGCAGTTCGCGGAGTCGGGCGTTTTGAGTCAGGGCGATTTTCTGTTTACAAATGATATTTATTTGGCAGGGCAACTGGGCATGGCGATCGCGCCTTTGACCCGCCAACCCATTACATGCTTTGACCCGGATCCACGCGGGTTTGCTTTTTGGTCTACTGCTGAGGAATGGGTGGGACAGCGAGGTCTGTTGGTGACAACTCCGGCTCAGGCGGCGGCGGCGATCGCCCAGTACCAAGGTTATTTTTCGGATTTGCAATTGGCGGCTGATTTGCCCATTCGACGGGGGGGCGAAGTTGTGCGTGTGGTTCAGGTTTATCGGGCTGGGGCACTACAAATTCCTTATCCACGTCCCTATGGTCGGATGCGTTAGAACCTTGAGAAAAACTCTTGATTAAAGCGGTACGGGTTGCAAGTTTGACGCTTCGATCGCTGACAGAAAGTACGGGTGACGTGAGGCGGAGGTTACGCAGGGCGATCGCCCTGGCAAAAGCTGTTTAAACTGCCGAATTGCTTTCTGCTGGAGTTTGGACTAATATCAAATCCGGTTAATTAGCCGTAGTTAGCCGACCGCCTCTGCCCACCAGTAAAAGTTTGTTAGCCCTCGGATAAAGTTGGTGCGTTGCAGCAAGCCCCGACAGCGGTGG
>DVDV01000102.1 GCA_015296075.1 Leptolyngbyaceae cyanobacterium M33_DOE_097
GGGGGGAAGTTGGTTGGACAGAAATTGAGTTGATTTACCAGAAGCGATACCAGGGCGTGGGTTTCCAGGTTAGTTCGCAGACCGTGCCTTTGGGCTGATTGGGGTAACGGCGAAATTGTCCTCGTACTTGTTTGGCGATCGCCTGGGCCTGTTGCGAACCAAATCCACCGGATGGCTTTGATGTCTTGGACTGTTCGGGTTGTTTTTCAGGCAGGGGGGCGCCGTTATCTGCTACGCGAATCACCTGCTGCTCACCTTCGGTTGCACACGTCACAGTCAGGCGGGTGGGGTGTTGGGCGTGTTTACCGACATTACACAGTGCCTCTTCTAAGAAACGGCACAGTCCGCGCTTCTGCTCAATCGAAAGCGGTTGATCTCCCATCGGTTCAAATTTGACAATTTTTACCTTCAGGCTTTGAAAGCCGGGAAATTCTCGTTGGAGGGTTGCGTCATACACCTGAAACAAGATTTCGTGTAAGGGTGCTTGCAGGTTAATGGACTGGTCATGCCCCAAGCGCAAACTCCCAGATTGGCTCAACGCTTCTTGGCGCATGGTTTCATAGAGCGATCGCAGCTCTTGGTTTAACAGGTGCAAATCACTGGCGAGTTTGGGTTGCTCGGTTGGCTGGCTTGCCGTTTCACGCATCATGCGCGACAGGGTTTGTAGAGGTCCATTGTGAATCGTGTTGAAGGTATGCTCAATCAAAAGCTGGCGATCGCGGAGTCGATCCCGCAGGTCTTGCTCATAGCGGTAAAACTGGGCGGCAGCTGGCCCTACGGCGTTGATCGTCAGCACTAATAGGGGTGGTACGAGCGGCACCCACCAACCTACCAGCAACAACCCATAACAGATGCCAACTAAACTGGCACCCGCAACCGCTAACACCAACAAGCTGCGCCAGGGAGATCGGCCAAACCGTCCAATCGCGACGCCCAAAATGCCCCAGCCTACAATCCACCCATACTCCCAGCCGTCAGCCCAGCTTTGCAACAACGGGCGTTTATCGAGTACCGCACTAATCATCTGACTAATATCGTGTGCGACCACCTCAACGCCATTGACTAAACCGGGATTTTTGCTAGGGATGGCTGCTGAATTCACCACATCTTTGACGCTGGATGCGGTGATGCCCACCAAAACAATGCGATCGCGCACCCAATTGGGGTCAAACTGCCCCGCTAACACCTGCTGAAACGAGAGAATGCGAAAGGGTGACTTGCCACTGCGAAAGTTAAGCAAAGACTCCACACCATCAACACCCGTTCTGACGTAAGCACCTGTATTTGCATCTAATCGGGGAAACTCGACCGCTCCAAACCGAATCGCGTAAGGATCTATCACACCCGACTCTAGAGAATAGCCCTGCGATAGGAGGTATTGCTCTGCCAGTAAAAAAGCAAACGAAAATTGAAACTCCCCCGTCTTGGCATTATGCAAGCCAAAGGTACGGCGGCGGGTGTAACCATCCTCATCCAGCAGACTATCAATAAAACCCACTCGCTCAACCGGAATATCTGGCGGTGGCTGCACCAAATATCCCTGTGAGTCAGGCTGCACCCGTTGAATCGCAAATAAATTGTCCTGAGTACGAAACACCTGGGCTAGTTCCTGGTGTCCCGGCTCCACTGGAATATCGCGCACAATATCCAGCCCGATCGCCCGTGGTTGATGTTTTTCAAGCTGCTTGATTAACTGCGCCAAGACTCGGTCAGGTACAGGGTATTGACGAATCTTTTGAATGTCTGTCTCATTCAACCCAATGATTAGAATGCGCTCATCGCGTGGCTCTGGCGGTCGCACCCGCATTAGTCGATCAAATGCGGCCCACTCTAACGGTTGCAGCACCCCTGCAAAGCGCATCAAGCTAACCAGCCCGATCGCCCCCAACCCGGATAATGCCCCAACCCGCCAAACCTTTAGCTCAGCGCTCAATTTTTTCCAAAGTTCAGGAGTCATTCTGAATGCGGTGGTAATGGCATGAGATGCACCTGCAAGTGAGACATAAGGGGAGTGCGTTGAAATAATATCCCAGTGGGGCGGTAGGGGCGTTAGCGTAGCCCTAGCGAAGCCATGCCGAAGGCTATTGCCAAAGGCTATATGGCCATTCGCCCTTACAGATTTTCGGTATTGGTACAGTATTTATCTGTAAGTCCCTTAGAGAAGCGGAAAAAGGATCAGGGGTGTTGGAGGGTAGGCAATCAGGAGAATCAAGGATCTCTCACACCAGCTTCGTACCTCTGCCACTTCACCATCTCAAACATCTTTTGGTCTAATCAATTAACCCTTCTTCACGGGCGCGCATCTCGGTCTGAATCCGCGTGTTTTTGCCGTCGTCGGGGTAAACATCAAGCGCATCCTGAATTTTTGTCCAGTAATGGCGCACCGTGCGTTCGGCAACGTTCATTCGTTCTGCGATCGTCTTATCTTGCAACCCTTCAATAAAGGCCAGATGCAGCACATTCATCCATTCAGGTTTCATCTCTAACCCGTTGCGCATTTCGCGCGGGGTAAAGCTGACCCCCTGCAACGCCCAATCAACCTTCTTCAACATTTCACCCATTGGCAAGCTCTTGTCGGCGACGGTGAAGCCGCCTTCGTGACTGCTGATCACAGGTTTCAGACGCACGAGCGATCGCGCATGGGCACTTTGCACCACGATGTTGAGGTTAGGGTAACGCTCCATCATTGTTTTGAGCAACTGCAGGCCCACGTCAGTGCGGGCATTATCGCCCACTCCATCAGGCATTGAGAGGTCAACCACCACTAAATTAGGTTTGCGACTTTCGACTAAAACCAGCGCTTCTTGAGCATTTCGGGCGGTATACAAGTTAGCGTCGGGGTACTGCTGCTGCAAAACGGCAACCGTACCATTCAGCACCATTTCGTGGTCATCCACAATCAAGATTGTGGGCGTAGTTGTTTGAGTGGAAGTTTGGGGCATAGGACAAGGATTGAACGCAACAAAAATCAATTAAAATCAAGCCAATTGGCTAGCCCAGCGAAAATGCCAGGTAATCGACGCATCTTTACAACGGTAAAAGCATTTACCACTCGTCAAGATTTGAAAGGCTCGACGCAGGTAAGCAAATTCTTTAATATGCAACGGGTTGAGCGATTGGGCTGGGTCTGTGAATTGCACGACTAGCTCGCCAAGACCAGACAAGGGGCGTAACGCGATCGCGATCGCAGGCGGTTCAAGTCGAGTTTGCGTGAGGGCAATTTGCAGTAACTCGTCGAGGGTCATTAACACAATGCGAATCGTTTCGTAGGACTCAGCCTGCCAATTAATCGGTAAATCTAGGGTCAACTGCACATTTGGGTGCTGCTTGCGATACATCTCAATGGCATATTGCAACGCCAAAATCATATTGTCATCGCTGTAGGGGGGCGACAGGCGATCGCTCATTTGTTGCAATGCCGCATGTAGTCGCTCACTCAACTCTAGCTGCTTCTGCCATTCTTGATTGGGCTTAGCATCGGGATGCGCCAGAGAAACCTCTAAGGCACGCCATAAACTAAAAGACTCTTGCAACAGCCCATCTCGAATCTGCTCAGCTTCGTGGTAACTCCGAAGGGTTTGTCTGTGACACCACCACTGTAAAGCTTGCCGTGTTTCCATAGAAGAAAGCGTAACCCAGAATAACAGTAGAACGAAAGCAAGAATAAACACGTGTTAGAAGGCACTCAATTGAATGAAGTGGGCCAGGCTGCTCTACCAAAGTGACAGTCAAATTTAGTATTGCCTAGCATCCGCCCTTCTTCAAAGCATAAAGAATGTTCTCTAAACCAGCGCGTATCTTTTCGCCAAACGGCTTGCCGAAAGCAGCAATTCTTAAATGACCAACCACGCTAATAACGTCTCAAGTTGCTCTTTAAGGACAGGCAAATTGCCGTTTGACCCTTTCGCCGAAAAAACATTTGATTAATCTAGATTCCAAGGAATAAGAACTAAATAATTTGGCGTTGCTGATCGGGTGTATAAATCCCGTCAGGGCGTTTTGCAAAACGCCCCTAGCATGGGGATGTTTATCCAAAAATTATATCTATGCTCAGCAACCTGTACGGGCGAATGGCCATTCGCCCCTCCGACCCAAAAAATATCCGGTTTATTGAATCCAGGATTCTAAACTTCTAGCCTTGCCACCTAACTCTATTGCTGCACCTGCCTGGATAATGGCGGAACCCGCGATTCCGGGGAAGCGTCAGCCGCAACGTAGTGAAAAATGGCAGTGGCGATCGCGGCCTGAATCAGTAAGCCAATCGGCAACAGCCAAAACACGGACGATTCTTCGCGTTGAGAGAATGGGCAAAACATAACGTGATCTTCTTGAACTAGCGGTTAGCGGAGACAGAAACTTGTTAGCGGAAATTAGCGGAGACGAAAACCTGAAACTGTAGTGGACTGGGGCGATCGCGAGGTGCTTTCAACCCCTCCACCGCTTTACTGCATTGCTGTTGGGTAAGTTCTCAAAGCACTGCGTTTAGACCCTGAAGTGGTCGTCCAATGAGCTTGTTGCAGAAACTTTTGGCAGCGCTGATTGGCTGTCTGACCTTGCCAGCCATTGCGATTGCTGGGGCGAAACCGTAGTTGACGAACTTGAGAATGCTGCTGGGTTTGGCTCGTCACAGCAGCATTCTCACAAATCATCTCTAAATCCTCGCTGGTAAAAGCTTGCACTTGGTTCACCTGTAAAGCAGCTCTCGAAATCTGGGCTGATACCGCCATGGGCAAAATGCTTACAACAGTCAGGGCAACTAAGCGGCGAAACATGATGAGAACTCCGTTCAACAAATACTGGGGGCTGCGATCAATCCATCAACAGGTGCATGAATTGCTTCGCTGGTTGGGTGTTTGTGTCTCACCCAATCAGAACTACCCAGCCTGCCAGTGCGATTTTTTGTGAGTTCTAGCCAGATGCGTTGCTGAAAACGGCAATTCATCGATATAAGCAGCACAAAATCAGAGGTCAAGGAAACTTCCTCACCTCCCTTTCAGACTGAAGACTTGCACTGCTAAATCAGCCCATCGTTGCCTCACCCGATGCAGCCAACCTCTGCATCACAACCGATCAACCTTCAACGGTCGGTATGCATGGGCGTCATCGGGTATCAGACCAACTTATATTGTCTGATGGAGTATATAGTAAGTTGACAATAAAATTCAGTAGGTTGACAATATCAACATAGAAGGTTGCCCAATAAAGGCTGAGAGGCGATGTCAAAAGTTCGAAAGCGGGGTGAGCAGATTCGTCACTTTATCTTGGAAAATGTTGAAGAACATCCAAGAGACGTAGCCACTTTAGCATCCCAAGAATTCGGTATCAGTAGGCAGGCTGTCAGTAAACATATTCAACATCTTGTTGAACAGAAAGCACTCGTAGTTAAGGGTTCTACAAAAAGCAGAAGTTATCAACTTCATCCACAGGTTGAATGGATGCAAACATATGATCTAAGCAGCAATCTTGCGGAAGACATTGTTTGGGATTCAGATATTAAACCGCTAGTAATTGATTTGCCTAATAATGTCAGGGATATTTGGCTCTATGGTTTTACTGAAATGTTGAATAATGCTATAGACCACTCATCTGGTAAAGCAGTTATTGTTCAACTAGAAAGAACAGCAATCGACACCCAGATTGTTATCAGCGATGACGGAGAAGGGATTTTCAAGAAGATTCAGAGAGAGTTACAACTGCATGATGAGCGCCATGCAGTTCTTGAATTAGCAACAGCAATTCTCAGTATGAGAATAATTCTCACAAAAATATTCATTTTGAACAGCTATCAATGGCTGGAATACCCATTCTGCCGTTCATAAAATTGAGCGCACAAGCCTTTAGAGGCTCTGACTTCAGTACAAATGTTTCA